>NZ_JAJEPS010000016.1:0-62632 GCF_020686965.1 Hominiventricola filiformis
ACAACCGATTTCGCCCCCATTTGGGCATAAAGCAGGGCTACCGCCCAGCAAAAAATATTTGCTAGTGCGACAGCCCCATTTTTCTTATTATAGTCCATATTCTTTATACAGTTTTTCCGTATACGCTTCATCGGAGACCGCCTTCCGTAGATCTTCTATACGACCATCATTTAACAGATGATCACACAAAACCTTAAGGCGTGCTTCACCAATTCGAATTCCTTCTTCTCTCGAACTGCTCATTTGTGAATTATAATCCAATATTGCTTTCTGTCTCGCTTCGTATTCCAGGCGCTTTCGTTCGTCAGCACTTAATTTTTGCAGAACTTCGTAGGCTTCATTGATATAAGTATCTTCTTCTGCCATTTTTTCAAAATCCTCCTTCTTTTCTGCGGACAGAAACCGCATCCATTTGACAATCAGCGGTTCCTTCTTTTGTTCCGGTGGAAGTTTCTTCAGTTCCAACACATAAATCTCCATCAAATCTGTATACTTCTGCTTTGTTGTCAAATCACAAAACGCAATTTCACGGATGCATTCCTGATCTTCCGGAAACAGGTTAAAATTCAATTTCTTCGGGATTCTTACCAAGAATAGCCGCCACAAATCCCTTTCTCACTTCCGGATAAGCCAAAAGTTCTTTAAAACAGTAATCTACTGTCGGTGACATTAAAAAATCATCGTTTTTCTTCTTTTTCATATTATTGTCCCCTTACACTCCATAGCCCGGATGTCAGAAGAAAAACTTGTTTTCTACTATTTTATCACAGATCCCCCTTCCCTGAAAGAAGCTTCTTCCCGCATCCGTTCTATATTAATTTTTTCCTTCTCCGGGAATTTTGCTCGATCAGAGCTCCTAGAATAAGATATAAGATAGTTTTATTACTTTTGTATTTGAATTGTAACACACAGTTACAAAGAAAGCAACAATTATTTAATGAGAACTCCCGGCAATTTTCATTGCCGGGGATTTCACATTACTCCAGGATCATCACTTTCTGTACCTGATTCTGATCATCATACCAGATGGCACATGCGGTTCCTTTCTGCACATCCTGCATCTTCACGATATTTTTGGTGAGATACGGCACTACCTGGGCATCTTCTGTCACTTCATAAACCGTTCCGTCAGTTGCCTTCAGTGTCCAGATGCCGTTCGTTTCTGTCGGGTCTTCCGCTGCCACAGCGTAGGCCGGCATGGCAATGTCTTCCGGAACATTTACAAATACGATATCCGGTGTATTCTGCGGCGGAAGGGACATGGTCATAGCATCCCCAAGATAAGCTTCAAAGCTGTCTCCTGCCTGTACATCCTTCACATCCACTGGAAGTCCGGTTGATGCATCCAGAAGATACGTATGATCCGGGTCAATCATCAGGATGATCTCACCTTCTGAAGAAACACTGGACTGATTATCTACTATAATTTCATTTTCACCTACATCGGTGATGACTCCAAATACAGCTGCAGACGTTTCTTCAGAATCTACACCAAATTCCGGGTCCATTTCCATATCTTCATCCGGTATAGCAGCTTCTTCAGAACCCGCTGCCTGATCTTCTGTATTTTCTGCCTGCTCGGTATTTTCGGTCTGTTCTGCGGCATCTTTCTGTCCGCATCCTGTCATCATTGCTGCGCTCAACGCCGCAGTCATTATCCATACTGCCAATTGTTTTTTCTTCATATTATTCATTCTCCTGTCTGACTTTTATGTTTTTTCCATCGGTTATGGTAACTACCGTTCCATCGGCCGTCTCCCATTCCTTTATCTGCCGTTTTTTCAAAGCATCCAGTGTTTCTTCTTCCGCAGGCTGATCCTCCCCGTCGCAGATCACCGCATAGAAAGGATTCACTGCTTCCAACAGTTTTTCCACCTTCTTCTGATAACGTCCATGATGAGGCATCTTGATCCAGTCCGCCGTCCAGTCCACACCAGAGTCCAGCATCTGACGGATTCTGGTCTTTTCAATATCACCGGTAAATAAAAATTTCCGTTCGCCACAGATAACTTTTGCAACCAGAGACATGTCATTGTCATATTCACCGTCCGTATCCTGAATTTCTTCCGGATCATCCGCCGCATAAATCGCAAGAGATGTGTTCACCGATCCTGCAGGAATTTCCAGTGTTTCCGTTCCAGTTATCCGCTGTACCTCCGTCTCCGGATGTGCCTCCAATGCCGACAGAAATGCCGCATACTCGGGTCTTGTTCCTTCATAATCCGGCATCAGTACCTGATCCGCGCCAACCGTTCCCAGAAGCTCTGCCGCACTGCCCACATGATCCTTATCAAAATGAGTGACCAGCAGAAGATTCAGGTGATCAATGCCTGCCGCCTCCAGTGTCTCACGAATATAGGAACCATCCCTTTCCTCTCCAGTGTCAATCATGGCCGCCCAACTATCCGTCTTAAGAATCAGTGCATCTGCCTTTCCTACCGGCAGCGCCGTAATCGTAAGCGCCGGATTTTTTATCTCATCAGAGCCTGCAAACTGCCGGATACCCAGCCACACTGCTATCAGCGCTGCCAGAAGGATACCCACTGCTATTATTCTTTTCTTTTCCATTTACAATTATGCTCCTCCTGTGCCGCCTATTGTATCAGATTTACGGAATAAATCAAATTAAGATTTTCTAAAGTTTCCAGAAACATGAAAATGCCGCTTTACCGTCTTGATAAACGGCATAGCGGCATTTCCATATCGTATATAGGAAGTATGTAATGGTGGATAACGTCTTTACAGAAGTTTGCGGTACAGCATCTCAATATCTTCCAGAGTTGCCTCTTTCGGGTTACCCGGTGCGCAGGCATCTGCCACTGCACTTTCACTTAAGAACCGTACATCCTCTTCTTTTGCAATTCCTTTCAGGTCTTTCGGAATGCCAACATCGGAAGCCAGTTTGCGGACCGCATCAACGGCTGCTTTCCGGTATTCTTCCTGACTCATGGTCTCTGTTCCCTGAACGCCCATTGCTTTTGCAATGTCTCTGTATTTCTCTCCGGTAGCATCTGCGTTAAATTCCATAACCGTCGGAAGCAGAATTGCATTTGCCACACCATGCGGAGTGTCATAGACAGCTCCCAGTGCATGTGCCATGGAATGTACAATTCCAAGTCCTACGTTGGAAAATCCCATTCCTGCAACATACTGGCCAAGCGCCATTCCTTCCCGGCCTTCCGGTGTATTCTCAACTGCACCTCTTAAGGAAGAAGAAATCAGCTCGATGGCTTTCAGATGAAACATGTCCGTCATCTCCCATGCTGCCTTTGTAATGTATCCTTCAATGGCGTGGGTCAGCGCGTCCATGCCGGTTGCTGCCGTCAGTCCCTTCGGCATAGATGACATCATATCCGGGTCAACCACTGCCACAATCGGAATATCATGGGTATCGACACATACGAATTTTCTTCTCTTTTCGGTGTCGGTAATGACATAGTTAATGGTAATCTCTGATGCAGTACCTGCTGTGGTCGGAACTGCAATAATCGGAACCGACGGATTCTTGGTCGGTGCTACACCTTCCAGACTTCTCACATCCTCAAACTCCGGGTTATTAATGATAATTCCGATTGCCTTTGCCGTATCCATAGGAGAACCACCTCCCAGTGCTACGATAAAGTCTGCTCCGGATGCTTTGTATGCTTTCACACCATCCTGCACATTCTCAATGGTCGGGTTCTCTTTAATATTGGTATAAACCTCATAAGGACATCCTGCCTGCTCCAGTACATCGGTCACTTTCTTGGTTACCCCATGCTTATAAAGGGTCGGACCCGAACATACAAATGCCTTTCGGAAGCCTCTGCGGGTTACTTCTCCTGCGATCTCCTGAATGGCTCCTTTCCCATGATAAGATGTTTCATTTAAAACGATTCTGTTTGCCATCTTTTCAATCCTCCATTCTGCTGATAGGTGAAATTGTTTTTTCTTTCACAATCTTTACTATACACCTGTTTTTCAAATAGTCAATAAGTTTGTTATATTATTGACATACTGATTTGGAATATCTTATGACCCTGTTTTAATGCCCGCAGTCGGGGCTGTGGGTCTCAGCGCCCAACTTGCTTCTCATGGAAAATCTGTGGTGGCCGGGACTGAATTTCCGGCGTCCGGAGATGACTTATCTTCTGTTGGAAAGTATCCATTATCAGAAGAAAGGCCTGATGCTGGATACAGGACATTTTCTGCATACCCACCCCCATATACTGTCAGACGATCCCATGGAACAGATGAACCAGCTGTTCACCCATATTTTTGCCATCGATAAGCACCAGCCTTTCACCGCCCTTGGCGTCCGGGAACTGGTGGAACGGATTCAACCGGAATATGTGACACTGGAATATATCACAGAAAGCCGGGAACAGCTGGCAGAATATTTAAGCCAGGGCATGGCCGCGTTAAAAAATGAAAAAATCTTTGTTAATCCATTGACGAATTGGGAATAACTGCTATAATAAAAAACAAGTAAATAATAGCGAAGTAGAATCTTACGCGTTAAGTGCCCGTGGATGGGGAGTTGTCACGGGACGAAAAGCCCAAAGGCTTACGGTGTCTGATTCGCACCCGTTGCTACATATGAGGATACATCTCAGATGTGGTGCCTGAAAGATATTATTTATGAGTCACTTATCATTCAGCGAAGGACTGGTTCCTTCACCCCTGCATTTCATCTATGGAGGTGTATTTTTTATGCAGATTTCAAAAGAAGCGCTGGATCTCAAATACCAGTTGCAGGAACTGTGCAAAGTACAGAATTTATGTATCTGTGGTTTCTTCATTGCACTGTACGTGGTACTGTCATTCTTCAACATTCCGATCTCTTCTATCGTTGAGATCCGTATCGGATTCCTAGCATTTATTGCTGCCGGTATGATGGGCGGCCCGGTGATGGGCTTCACGGTTGGATTCCTTGGCGACATGCTGAACAGCTTTGTCAGAGGATTTTCCTATTTTCCGGGATTTTCCTTAAGCTATGCTCTGGTTGGCGCACTTTGCGGACTGATTCTGTATCGTTCCAAAATCACCAAGCTCCGCGCTGTTGCCTGTGCACTGGTGGAATTCGTTATCAGCATTACGCTGACATCCACCTGGCTGTACCTGATGTACGGCACCCCGCTTCAGGTACTTCTGACCACCAGAATCATTAAATGTACCATGAACTTCTTTGTAAATATCGTCATCATCTATGTATTTCTGGAAGCATTACAGAAAGTGGTACGTGTGGCATTACCTGCCCGCAGATAATTACATTTGAACTCCCAAAAAGCCGCCATCCATCTGGCATCTTCTGCCAGCGGATGACGGCTCTTTTGATCTTTATGCTTAATGCATTTCTTTTTCTTCTTCTTTGATTTCCCAGTGAATGAGGAAGGTCAATGCTGCACGTAAAGCGATAATTCCTGCTACGGTGCCGATCTCTTTCCAGTCCCGGACAATCACCGTTCTTAAGATCTCGCTTCCAAGCTTAAACTCCAGACCCATAGCCAGACCTTTGGCCAGAGTCAGCTTTGTCTCCGGCGACCGTTTCAGATACAGCCAGAATCCACGGAGGCCAGAGAAAATAATAATTCCCACCCCGATAAATTCAAAGATCAGAATGGCAATTTCTACCAGATGATCCATGCAAAATTCCAGTACATTCAGAATATCCGCCATCCTACTGTCCTCCTTCTCTTCTTTCCATCCGGTCACGGAGAGCATCCATATCATCGAGGATTCCCTGCCGGCCTTCCCGGAATAAGAGTCCTTTATTGTATTTGTAGTAGCGGTCGCAGCCATTTTCACTGATAAACCAGGAACTGTAGGGATTGATCGTAAGCTCCGTGACAAAGACTACCAGCTCCTGTCCTTCTCCGAATGCAGTCTCACAGAAATCAAAGGCGCATTCCAGATTTTCCGCAGCTTCCTCCACCATCTGCTCTCTTCTGCTCACCTGGGCTTCAAAATCTGCCCGGATCGCTTCATCCAGTTCCCCTTCCAGCGCTTTCTTCGATTTCAGCTGCTCATAGACTTCTGTGACCTGCTCATCCACAGCCTGTACCTGGGAAAAGATCTCTCCCAGACGGCTGATGAGAAGCCCCACCACACTGAGCCGCTCATCGAAAGCGGCAAATTTAAGTTTCTCAATGGCGGACGGTTTCCACACGCCTTTTAAGATACCGTCAATCTGGTAATCGGTCTTATATTTTGCATAGAGGTCGAGATACGCCGCAAAGTCCTTGGCAATTCTGCCATGCTGGAGATACTGTCCCACCACTTCCTGGTCTACCGGAATATCAAGTGCCTCGTAAACCTGCAAAATTTCTGAAAGATCCTGCCATCCTCTGGCCGTTACAAAACGTTTCCCGTCCACAGTCGTCTCGATCTGATAAAAATTGTCCGGTTTAATATCCAGATACGAAATGATAGCGCCATGAATCTTCTGCTCATAGGCAAATTCTTTCCACACCTGATAGTCTGCCTCTATCTCGATCTTCTTCACACGGTCCAGGGTAACAATATCGAACTCCCGGACGGATTTGTTATATTCCGGCGGGTTGCCTGCTGCCACAATGATCCATCCTTCCGGCACCTGCTGGTTACCGAAGGTCTTACACTGCAGAAACTGAAGCATGGTCGGTGCCAGTGTCTCAGACACGCAGTTGATCTCATCGATAAAGAGAATTCCTTCCTGCTGCCCTGTCTCCTCCATCTTCTCATAGACCGCGGAAATGATCTCACTCATGGTATATTCCGTCACAGAATGCATCTTTCCCTGATATTCTTTTTCCCTGATAAAAGGAAGGCCAATGGCACTCTGGCGGGTATGATGGGTGATGGTGTAGGAAAGAAGGGGCAGTCCGCACTCTTCGGCCACCTGCTCCATAATCTGAGTCTTGCCGATACCTGGAGGTCCCATGAGCAGCACCGGGCGCTGGCGGATCACCGGAATCCGGTACTTTCCGTCCGCTCCCCGCAGGTGGTATGCATCAATGGTATGTTTGATTTCTTCTTTTGCTCGCTTGATATTCATAAGTCTTCTTCGTCCAGCATCAGGCGGATTGCCCAAGGCGGAACACTTACCTCCTTATAATCTTCCCTGAATAAAATGAACGCCGCATCATAGGGCGGCCTCTTCCGCGGGAAGGTTCCTTTTCCATCGGTGAAATACAATAATCCTTTCAGATTTTTAAATTCACCCTGGTCGATGAGCTGCTGCACATAGGTGAATGCGGGGCGGAAATCCGTTCCTCCATCTCCATAGAGCTGCAGATGATCCATGTACTGTTTCAGCTCTTCTCCTGTTGTAATCAGCTGATCTGCACGTACTGCATCATCACATTGCAGAATCCGGATATGTACTTTCCGAAAGAAACTCTCCGTCTCAGCCAGGATGTGATACGTCTCCTCCAGAAATTTTCTCACCAGATCGCCGCTGCAGGACATGGATGTGTCAATTACAATGACGAATTCTTCAATTTTATGAGTTTCTTTCCATTCCTGTGGTTCAATAAGCGGCATATTGCCATACATCCGGAGACCGTAGCTGTAAAATACATAATCAAAAGAATCCGGATCGATCTGCATTTCTTCTTTTAAGACTGCAAATTTCCTCAGAAACGTCCGGTAATCATAACGCTCCCGGTTCTCCACCGCCAGTTCATCGGACAGGTCTCCGTCCTCTGTTCCCGCTTCTCTTCCGATAGAAAGCTCCGTCTGCATCCGGTCGCTGACATCCTTCCAGTGCTTCTTAAGCTTTGCCATCAGAGGTGACGGCGGCTTCGGACCTTCCTCCTCCGGCGGAGCCGGCCAGTATGTATGGTCATCGATACAGAATTCCTGTACCATCCTTGCCCTCTGCTCCGGACGGTAATCCGCTTTCTTCAGTTCCCGGTAAATGCCTTCTGCCGTCAGCACTTTCAGAGTTTTCCGCAGTTCGTCATAGACTGCACGCCGGAACGGATGGACGCCCATGCGGATGCTTCGGTGATGCATCCCGTCGATGAGCGCTTCCACTGCCATATCACAGGACAGATTCCACAGCTCCCGGTCTTCCGGACAAGGCCGGAACAGATGCCGAAAAATGCAGTGAAACACCATATGGAGATACACCCGGTTCACCAGCATGGGATTTTCCCGATAGAGATCTGCCAGATAATGGGGTTCGTATGCAATTTTTAATCCGTCCGTGCCAATGCGCGGAATGTCTGTGGTAATCTCCCAGGCAAGGCTTGATAATGCCACATCCAGATATCGCATATTGATATACAGGGCATTTCTGGAGCTTTCCAGGATTTTCCTGCAGATGTTTTCAAACCCGGCCTCGATTTCGTATGCCATGGCTTACGCCTTTCTATCTACAATTCAAATGTTTTTTTCCGTCTTCCGCTGTGCCGTCTCCGGTAGTCCATAAGGAAACTGCCCACTTCTGCGGCACCGTGCTCTGCCGCATACGGTGTGGCAAATGCGGTCAGTTCTTCACTTAGAAGTCCTTGCTCTTCCATCAGGGCAAGCAAATCCGGATCTTCTTTCTGTACTGCACGCTTCACCAGTTCTTTTCCATGATCTGCCAGAAATTTTCTGTACTGTCCTGCTGCCTCTTCGGTGAGGCTTAAGGGATATTTCAACCGGTTCAGTGCCAGCTGCAGGCAGGTGTCCGGCAGCTCATTGGCCACGGCATAAGGAAATAATTTGTCATATCCACCCAGATCCAGCTTTCGTTCCGGGAAACACTGGCGATATTTATATCCGGAGCCATGCCAGTGAGTATCGATAATCCGGGCCGGCGTATTTTCCACGGATTCTTCATAGTACTCCGGGAAAGTCAGAGTAAGCGTTGTTCCGTCCGCAAAAAAAAGCGACGCTTCCAGTTCCTGTGTAAACTCTGAGAGGACGTTGTAAACGACTTTGTTTTCCCATGGAATATTTCGAAAGGTCAGGCGGTTCAATCCCTTGCACCACATAAAGGCGCCGCCCTCGATGTCTTCCAGTTCTCCCTGCACATGAAGGATTTTTAATTGCCTGCAAAAATAAAAGGCATAGGCGCCGATTCTTTTCAGATGTCTCGGAAGATAAACTTCTGTTAATAATTCTCCTGCAAGCTCCTGTTCTTCTCCAGGCAGCTTCTCCTCTTCATGAAGTACCGTCTCCTGAATCTCGTATTTCTTCCACCGGTCTCCCGGATCTGATGAAGAGCAGGCATAGGGAGCCAGTTCCGTCACCGGACGCCCCATCAGTTCATCCGGGATCACCAGCGTCTGTTCATATCCATAGCAGCGGAGAACGCAGATCCCATTTTCTGTCTCCGCATATTTCACTCTCAGATACATCTCGTCGTTGTCACTCTTTTCCTCTGTTCATTGGTTCCTGTTACAGTGGTTTCGCATTTTTTGCATGCTCCGCATACAGATTCTGGATTTCTCTATATTCACCCAGGCCTTTCATCACACAGCTTACGCTGTATCCTTCCGCTTCCAGACGGCTTTTCCAGGAATCCTCTTCCTCGCCTGCCATGTCATTTATGGCATGGTCTCCTGCTACTACCATGAATGGAGCCAGGCGGATCTCTTTCACTCCGGATACTCTGATCAGACGTAATGCTGACTCTAATGACGGATAAGCTTCTACGGTTCCCACATGGACATTTTTATAACCCAGATCCTTGAACATATAGTCAAGTGCCGCATAGACCGGATTCACATGATGTTCCGTTCCATGTCCCATAAGCAGCAGTGCCTCCTGTGGCTCCAGATCTTCCTGTTCCTCCATCACCGCCTCGATTACTTTCTGAAAATCTTCCTCACTGGAAAGCAGGGGTTCTCCTACACTGATCTTTTCGAAATGCTCTGAAAATGAGCGGATTTCCTCCATCATCTGTTCATTTTCGATTCCTTTGATCACATGGGTAGGCTGAACAATCACTTCCGTGATCCCATCTGCGAGCATCCGTGCAAAAGCTTCTTTTACCGTATCAATCTGCACCTGATCCCGCTGTTTCAGTTTTCGGATAATCATACGGCTGGTCCAAGCCCGGTACAGCTGGCAATCCGGACATGCGGCTGCAAGTTCCCGTTCAATTGCATCAATGGTTTTCTCTCTTGTCTCATTTACACTGGTTCCAAAGCTGACTGCCAGTAATCCTTTTTTCATATGATTCATGAATTCCTTTCCTGCAGTTACCCGTTTTTCATACATGTCTGTCCCTATTTTATATGGAGAAACCAAAAGATGCAACACCCGTTTTGGACACACAAAAAATGAGAAGAGACCGTGATGCACGATCTCTTCCCATCTTTCACATTCATTCTTCGATCTTATAAAGCCTTCAGATCTACTTTGTAGCTCTCGCCACCCTGTCCATCTACCGTATAATAAGCAGCCTGCTCATTTGCATTTACATAGATCTTCAGTTCAGAAGCTTCCAGTCCCTGTGCTTTCACAGCAGCCTTTACTGCGGACTGAATATCTGCAACTGCAACGCTTAATCCATTCATCTCTACGCATACGCTGGTCTTGCAGGTTTTTCTTGTGGTGGTCTTTGCAGCAGTTTTAGCAACTTCCTTTACTTCTGCTACTACTTTCTCCTGTGCCTTTACTGCAGTTGCTTTTGCTTCAGCAGCAGCATCTTTTACCGCTTTCACTGCAGCAGTCTTGGTGTGTTTCGCCGGTCTTGCCATATTTCATTTCCTCCTCATAACGCTTTATGCCTATATGTATCTCTTTTGTAAGTCTTTAAATTTGTGTCAAAAGATATTATAGGAAGAAATAACCAATTTGTCAACTTTCCCTCCGGTTTTTTCTGTACTGGAGGGGTGTACATCCCATCTTTCGACGAAAAATCCGGGCATAATAGCCGGGATTGGTAAATCCGCAATTTCCCGCGATACCGGTTACATCAAGATCCGTATGCCGTAATAATTCCAGACTTCGTTCCACCCGGTAAGCCAGCAGGTAATCAAATAATGATTCTTTCATATAACGTTTGAAGAGACGGCAGCTTTCACTTTTACAGAGATGAATCTGATCTGCCAGTTCCTCCAGCGTTACCTTCTCCCCATAATGTTTCTGCATATATTCCATAAGAGTACGGATGCGTTCGATATCTCTGCCGTTTTCCTCTGGTTCTTCCGGGCAGTCCGCATGTTCATATATCCTGAGCCAGATTTCCATCAGTGCAATCTGCATCTGCAGTTCCCGGCTGTCCGATTCTTTATCCCGCAAATGATGAATCTCTTCCATCCGTTCCAGAATCTCCCGCTGCCAGAAAACGTCCGGTGTAAAATGAATGGAGGACAGAGTCGGACTTTGTAGAATTCTTTCCATATATTTACTCTGCATGAGACTGGATGTGTAGCCATAGAGAAGGCGCGGATGAAAGGTAATGGATAAATAACTGCAGTCTTCCGCATCGTAATGTCTTCCGGAATGGAGCACGTTGGTATTGCAGAAAAGTCCTTCTCCTGCCCTCAGTATGTATTCATTATCATTGACCAGATAGGTCATGTTTCCATCCAGTACAATCGTCAGCTCAATCTCAGGATGCCAGTGCCAGGGAAATTCTCCCGTATCAAACCAGGAAAGACGCTCATCACTGACCAGCACCGGAAATGCATAATTTCCATGGGCTTTCAGTTCTTTGTGTTCTTTATCAATATTCAGCCGCATATTTCTCAATATCCTTCACTTTTATGCAAATATACTTGTTGAATTGTCCTCTGTTTCTCATTATATTGATATTATAAACAATGTCAAGATTCCATCCGGGCAGAAGACATACCGGAGGTATCATTCAGCAAAAAGGGGGATATTACTTATGGAATTCACTATGCAGCAGTTACAAGACAAATTTGCAGAACTCTACGGCACAGAAGGTGAACCGAAAGCTTATTTTGCACCGGGACGTGTCAATCTGATTGGTGAACATACCGATTACAACGGCGGTCATGTATTTCCATGCGCACTGACCATCGGAACTTACGGGCTGATCCGTCCGCGCAAGGACCGTACTGTCCGCTTCTACTCCATGAACTTTGACACGATGGGTGTTGTCACCACTTCTCTTGATGATCTGGTGCCGAACGACGAAGCCGGATGGACGAATTATCCGAAGGGAGTTATGTGGACCTTTGAAAAGAGAGGCTTCCAGCTTCCGGCAGGTGCTGATATTCTCATCTACGGAGACATTCCGGCAGGCAGCGGACTTTCCTCTTCTGCTTCTCTGGAAGTGCTGACTGGAATTATGCTGCGTGATACTTTTGGATTCGACATTTCCATGGTGGATCTGGCGCTCATCGGGCAGTATTCCGAAAATAATTTTAATGGTATGAACTGCGGTATTATGGACCAGTTTGCATCCGCCATGGGAAAAAAGGACTGTGCTATTTTCCTGGACACCAATACTCTTCATTATGAATATGCACCGGTAAAACTTCCGGATGCCCGCATTGTCATCACCAACAGCAAGGTAAAACACAGTCTGGTATCTTCTGCTTACAATGACAGAAGACGGGAAAGTGAGACTGCCCTCAAGGATCTTCAGACAGTTATGGATATTAAAACACTTGGTGATCTGACCGAGGAGCAGTTTGAAGCCCACAAGGATGCCATTAAGGATCCCATCTGCCAGAAACGGGCAAAACATGCAGTTTACGAAAACCAGAGAACGATCCATGCAGTAGAAGCACTGAAAGCAAATGATATTGTCACCTTCGGAAAGCTGATCAATGAATCCCATATTTCTCTGCGTGATGACTATGAAACTTCCTGCGAAGAAACCGATATTCTTGCTGAACTGGCATGGCAGATTCCGGGTGTCTATGGTTCCCGTATCACCGGCGGCGGATTCGGCGGATGTACCGTCAGCATTGTGAAAAATGATGCCATTGATACCTTTATCGACAATGTAGGCAGCGTATATAAAGAAAAAACCGGACACACGGCAGAATTTTACGTAGTAGACATCGGAGACGGTGCCCGTCCACTGAACTAATCCGGCTGACGTATTCATTCAGTCTATGGCAGGAGGAAAAACCATCATGAAATTATACGAACTGATCGCAGCTCTGGTACAGTACGGCATTGACACCGGTCTTACCCCGGCCTGCGAAAGAATCTACACTACCAATCTTCTACTGGACCAGTTCCACGAAGACGATTACGAAGAACCGGACGCCATCCCTTCTCTTTCCCTGGAAGAGATTCTGGAAGGACTTCTCGACGAAGCCTGCAGACGGGAATTGATTCCGGATAGCATCACTTATCGGGATCTTTTTGACACCCGGCTTATGAACTGCCTGATGCCAAGACCTTCCCAGATTCAGGAAACCTTCCGCGAGAAATATGCCGTTTCCCCGAAGGAAGCAACGGACTATTTTTACAAACTGTCTCAGGACAGCAACTATATCCGCCGCTACCGGGTCTGCAAAGACCAGAAATGGAAAGTGCCCAGTATCTACGGCGACATTGACATCACCATCAACCTGTCAAAGCCGGAGAAAGATCCGAAAGCCATCGCAGTCGCTGGAAAAGCAAAGGCAAGTGCTTATCCGAAATGCCAGCTCTGTATGGAAAATGAAGGCTATGCCGGCCGCGTCAACCATCCGGCCAGAGAGAACCACCGGATCATTCCGCTGACCATCAACGACAGCCAGTGGGGATTTCAGTACTCTCCTTATGTATATTATAATGAACACTGCATCGTTTTTAACGGACAGCACACGCCTATGAAGATCGACCGTGCAGCATTCCGGAAGCTGTTTGATTTTGTAAAACAGTTCCCCCATTATTTCCTTGGCTCCAACGCAGACCTTCCGATTGTAGGCGGTTCCATCTTAAGCCACGATCATTTCCAGGGTGGAAATTATACCTTTGCCATGGCGAAGGCTCCTATCGAACTTCCGGTTACCATTCCTGGTTATGATGATGTGGAAGCCGGTATTGTGAAATGGCCTTTGTCAGTGCTTCGTATCCGTCACAAAGACGAGAACCGGCTCATCGACCTTGCCACCCATGTGCTGGACTGCTGGAGATCTTATACAGACGAAGATTTCTTCATCTTTGCCTGTACAGATGGAGAGCCGCACAATACCATTACCCCGATTGCAAGGAAAGTGGGTGACACTTACGAGCTGGACCTGACTCTCCGGAACAATATTACCACGGATGAGCATCCTCTGGGAGTCTACCATCCACATGCAAAGCTTCATCACATCAAGAAAGAAAATATCGGTCTCATCGAAGTTATGGGACTGGCTGTCCTTCCTTCCCGCCTGAAACAGGAAATGGCACTTCTAAAAGATGCCATTCTCACCGGCAGCGATCTGGAAAAAGACGAAGTGCTTCAGAAGCATGCAGAATGGGTAGCAGAATTCCTGCCATCCTATCCGGAGATCAATGGGGAAAATATCGATGAAATTCTCCGCCAGGAGATCGGCAAAGTCTTTGTTCAGGTACTGGAAGACGCTGGTGTCTATAAATGTACGCCAGAAGGCCGGGAAGCCTTCTTGAAGTTTGTAAAAACATTATAGTTTGCCGTTGACTAAGTGACCGGGAGTGACAGCATGTCACTTTCGGTCACATATATTGAAAACCGTAAATTGGGACTTGCCAAAACCTGAAAGATCGGATAAGATGAAGAAAGGAACTGCACGACTGGCGGAAAAGCAGACACAGTCTGTGGTAGGGCGACCTACAGGGAGTGCAGAAGTAAAAGATTTGCCGACCGCCTGGGCGCATTGCGGAACCGCTGTGCACTCAGGCGGTCTTCTGTGTTTATATACTTATTTACCAGAAAGAGAGGAATAAGAATGAAAGCTTTATCCCTGGAACAGGAACTGAAATCCAACGCATATCCCGGACGTGGAATCGTCATTGGCCGCACCCCGGACGGCACACATGCTGTGACTGCTTATTTTATTATGGGCCGCAGTACCAATAGCCGCAACCGCGTCTTTGTAGAGGACGGAGAAGGCATCCGCACCCAGGCATTTGATCCATCCAAGCTCACTGACCCGAGTCTTATCATCTACGCTCCGGTACGTGTTCTTGGCAATAAAACCATCGTCACCAACGGTGACCAGACGGATACCATCTACGAGGGTATGGATCATCAGATGACCTTTGAACAGTCCTTACGTTCCCGTAAATTCGAGCCGGACGGACCGAACTACACACCGAGAATTTCCGGTATTTTACATCTTGAGAATGGCTCCTATAATTACGCCATGTCTATCTTAAAGAGCAATGACGGCGATCCGGATTCCTGCCACCGTTACACTTTTGCTTATGAAAATCCGAAAGCGGGCCAGGGTCATTTCATTCATACCTATATGCATGATGGAGATCCCCTTCCCAGCTTCGAAGGCGAGCCGAAACTGGTAGAAATCTCCGATGACATGGATGCATTTACAGATATGCTCTGGAACAGTCTGAACGAGGACAACAAAGTATCCCTGTTCGTTCGTTATATTGATATCCAGACCGGAACTTATGAAACAAAGATCATCAATAAAAATAATTAATTCAGGAGGATACGAACATGAAAGAACTTCAGTTAAAATATGGATGTAACCCGAACCAGAAACCGTCCCGCATCTTTATGGAAAATGGTGCCGATCTTCCGGTCACCGTTCTCAACGGACGTCCTGGCTACATTAATTTTCTTGATGCATTCAATGGCTGGCAGCTGGTCAGTGAATTAAAAAAAGCTACCGGTCTTCCTGCCGCCACTTCTTTCAAGCATGTATCCCCGGCAGGAGCTGCAGTGGGTCTTCCACTGACCGATACACTCGCAAAAATCTACTGGGTTGATGATCTCGGCGAGCTCTCCCCGCTGGCATGTGCTTATGCAAGAGCAAGAGGCGCTGACAGAATGTCTTCCTTTGGTGATTTCATCGCATTGTCCGACATCTGCGACGCGGATACCGCAAAGCTCATCAAACGCGAGGTTTCCGACGGTGTCATTGCTCCAGGATATACAGAAGAAGCACTTGAAATTCTGAAACAGAAGAAAAAAGGCAACTACAATGTCATCGAGATCGACCCGTCCTACGTACCAGATCCCCTGGAGAAAAAGCAGGTCTTCGGCATTACTTTTGAACAGGGCCGCAATGAGCTCGACGTGAACGGTGACCTTCTCTCCAATATCGTAACAAAGAAGAAAGAGATTCCTGCTGAGGCGCTGATGGATATGAAAATCTCCCTCATCACCCTGAAATATACCCAATCCAACTCTGTATGCTATGTCAAGGACGGACAGGCCATCGGTATCGGTGCTGGACAGCAGTCCCGTGTTCACTGTACCAGACTGGCAGGCAACAAAGCTGACAACTGGTTCCTCCGTCAGTCTCCGCAGGTTCTGGGACTTCAGTTTGTGGATACCCTCGGCCGTGCAGAGCGTGACAATGCGATCGATGTTTATATCGGTGATGAATATATGGATGTGCTGGCTGACGGTGCATGGGAAAAGATCTTTAAAGTAAAACCGGAAGTCTTCACCCGCGAAGCCAAACACGCATGGCTCGACCAGATGACTGATGTTACGCTTGGTTCTGATGCTTTCTTCCCCTTTGCAGACAATATTGAGCGTGCTCACAAGAGCGGTGTCAAATACATTGCCCAGCCGGGTGGAAGTGTCCGTGATGACCTGGTGATCGAGTGCTGTGATAAATATGACATGGCGATGGCATTTACCGGAATCCGGTTATTCCATCACTAAGAACCACACAAAATGACCGGCTGTGATTTACTTTTTCACAGCCGGTCATTTTTTATGATATTCTTTATGCTCTCCACACCATATCTCTGGTAATTTCTTTCAGGTTTGCAGCACCACACATAGTCATGGTGTCTTCCAGTTCTGCACCGATCTTATCGATATAAGCCTGCACACCTTCTCCTGCACCGCCATAAACTGCGGTTACAAACGGGCGGGCAATCAGAACTGCGTCTGCACCCATAGCCAGTGCTTTGAATACATCTACACCGGAACGGATACCGCCATCAACGATGATCTTTGCTTTTCCATCCACAGCCTTTACGATATCTTCCAGCACCTCTGCAGTTGCCGGACACTGATCCAGCACACGGCCGCCATGATTGGATACGATGATCGCAGATGCACCTGCCTCTACTGCTTTCAGTGCTCCTTGTCTGGTCATGATACCTTTTACAATAAACGGAACCCCTGCCATCTCTGCCACTTCATGAAGTTCTTCCACGGTCTTGCTTCCAGCAGGCGGCATAAGGTTTTTCAGGAACGGAAGTCCGGCACCGTCAATATCCATGGCAACGGCAAATGCTCCGGACTCTTTCACCATCTTCATTTTTTCTTTGATGGTCTCCAGATTCCACGGTTTTACAGTCGGGATACCTGCCCCACCTGCTGCTTTAATCGCTGCGGTTGCACCGATCATCACCTTCTCATTGGTTCCGTCGCCGGTAAATGCGGCAATTCCGCCTTTTGCACAGGCATCTACCAGAATATTATTGTAAGTCAGGTCATCATATTTATCCCCATAATGCAGGGTCATGGCTCCTACCGGGCCTGCAAAGAACGGGTATTTGAAAGTCTTTCCAAAGAGTTCCAGAGAGGTATCCACCGGACCATTCTCGTGAATCGTGTCCATATTCACTCTGATCTCCTGCCATTTCTGGTAATTGCGGACCGCATTGTCTCCCACACCCTTGGCACCCGGTCCTGGCATCTGGTTTTTACATGCCCGTCCATCACATACCGGACAGACCTTACAGTAGGGTCCCATATTTCCTCTTGCTGCATCCATTACTTCTTTGAAATTCATCTGTATCTCCTCTCCGGGGACGATTCACACCGTACCCTTAACGCTTTCGTTTTCTTCTGTTCTGCCGAAAATTTCCGCACCCCAGCTCTCCGTCAGACGATCCAGGGTGAAAATTGCATTCGCCGGACTGGTGGAAGGTAGTTTTTCTGCCTTCTTTCCTGTTTCTTTTTCGCAGTATTTTTTATACAGGCGGTACGCCTTGTCTCCATTGGCATAAATTCTCTGTACAGAACTTTCTTTTAGAATCTTTGCAATATCTGCCGGAACCACATTTTTAATACTGCTGTCACTGGAACCGATGATATCACAGCTCTGCACCACATCCCATATGGCAATGTGATGTTTCAAAAGCAGAGCCTTCTTTTCCTCTATCGTCTCCGGCACCGGTTCTTTAGTAAGCCCTGCTATCAGCTTCCAGAACCGGTTCTGGGGATGTCCATAATAGAAATTATTTTCTCTGGATTTCACCGATGGAAAAGTACCCAGAATCAAAATCTCGGAATTTTCATCATAGACTGGTTCAAATGTATGCTCTACATGCTGATACCCCGGTTTCTCTTTATCCGGAATCACATTCTCCGGAGACAGCTTTTTACTTTTTGGGGTCATCACTCCTGCTGCTCCATCTTTTGCAACTGCCAGTATATAGGAATTAATCTTCAATTTATGCTCTTCGTAAAGGCCTATGCTCTGATATAGATCCCTATATTTTTCCAGCAGTTCGAACTTCACCTTCACGGCTTCTGTCGAGACAGCTTCTGTCGATACCAGGCTGCCTTTTCGCTTCATATAATAATAGATCGGCTTCTGCAGTGCCCGGAAACGCTCTGCATGGCGGATCATCTGAAGATTCAGTACAAAATCCTCACACCAGTTCATGGAAGTATCACACTGAATCTGATGTTCCAGAAGAATGCTTTTCCGGTATAATTTGTTCCACATAACACCGTAGTAAAAATCCGCCGGATCCTCTGCCATCTCCATGGCAAATTCTTCCCTGGTCATAACATGGGTCTTTTTAATGTGCTTTTTCTCTACGTAACGCTTTCCATTTACCCGGTAGAAATCTGCCACTACCAGGTCACAGTCATCGGCTCTGGCTGCTTCCGCCAAGCTCTCTGTTGCATCCGGTGTCAGCCAGTCATCACTGTCCAGAAACTGCAGATAAGTTCCTCTGGCCAGCAACATTGCCTGATTTCTTGTATCCGATACACCCGTATTTTCCTTATCAATCGTCCGGAAACGGAGATCCTTTTCCTCGTATTCCCGGCAGATAGCAAGACTTCCATCCGTGCTTCCGTCGTTCATCAGCAGTACTTCCATATCTGCATAAGTCTGCTCCACCACGCTGTCCAGACAGCGCCGCAGATAACGCTCCGCATTATAAATGGGTATAATCAATGTCACAAACGGCATTTATTTTCATGCTCCTTACATCTGTTTTCGTACAATTAAATATTCATTATCCAACTGATAATAGGGGCAGCTCTGCACAGAACTGGTCAGGAAACGGTACATCTCGTCCTCGTCCAGATCCATCTCACACACATAATATTCATAATCCTCATCATACACATAATTTCTGCAGGTATCGCAGCTTGTAGCCGTACTCATCTCTTCACGCCCCTTTCCGTCATAAGTATAGCACTATTTCACCCGGAAGGTAAAGACCAGAAAACATAGATTCCTTTTTATGATGCATATCTTGTATATTCACTCATAAAAATGTGTTTTTTTGAATTTATTCACTCATAAAAATGTATTTTTTTGAATTTATTCGCTCATAAAAGTGTAAAATGGTGTATAATATCATTATATATCATGACAGGAGGCATCTTCTATGAATTATTTACTTCGTAAAGCAGATACTTTTTTGAAGGACTGGATCAAAAATCCCGATCGATATCCTTTGATTATAAAGGGTGCACGACAAGTCGGAAAAACAGAAACCATACGGGAATTTGCAAAAACACATTACAAAAATCTGATTGAAATCAATTTCATTACAGAACCATCTTATAAATCAATCATTGCCGAGGGTTTTTCGACCGATAGCATTATACGGCTAATAAGCAGAATTGATCCCTCAAAGCATTTTGAACCAAACGAAACCTTGATTTTTTTTGATGAAATACAGGACTTTCCAGAAATCGCAACTTCCCTTAAATTCTTCAAAGAAGACGGGAAATACGATGTGATCTGTTCCGGTTCCTTACTTGGAGTCCAGTATCACCGAATTGCAAGTATCAGTGTTGGTTACAAAACAGACTATCAGATGCATTCTATGGACTTTGAAGAATTTTTATGGGCCAAAGGTTATACAGCAGAAGTCATTGAAGACATGCTTGCACATATGTTATCCGGAAAAGCTTTCTCTGATGCGGAACACAACATCTATTCTAATTTATTTCTGGAATATTGTATCTTAGGTGGAATGCCCGCAATCGTGTCAAACTATATCAAAAAGGGAACGTTTGAAGGATCTTTGGCATTACAGCGTCAGTTACTTACAGATTATGAAAATGACATTATCAAATATGCAGATGGCTTAGATAAGGCCAAAATACTGAATGTATACAGATCCATTCCTGCACAGCTTGCAAAAGAAAATAAAAAATTCCAATACTCCAAAGTCGCAAAAGGAGGACGATCGAAAGATTATATGGGATGCGTGGACTGGTTAAAAGATGCAGGGTTAATAAACGTCTGTGATTGTCTCCAATTCCCTGAACTACCTTTGAAGGGTAACATCTGCGAAAATAAATTTAAAATATATATATCAGATACCGGATTGCTTGTATCGAGTCTTGATGATGAATCACAGGTTGATCTGCGTGCAAATAAAAATCTGGGTGTTTATAAAGGCGCCCTTTATGAAAATTTTGCTGCAGAAGCTTTCATAAAACAAGGATATGGACTGTTTTATTATTCCAAAGAAAACTCTACACTGGAAGAAGATTTCTTTATCCGCAGTACAAACGAGCTCATTCCTATAGAAGTCAAGTCCAATACAAACAGAGCAAAATCTATGAATCAATTGATTAAGAGCGACACCTATCCGGATATTAGGCATGGAATAAAGTTTACGGTTGGAAATATTGGTATAAACGAAAATATTGTTACCTTTCCATACTTTTGCACATTTCTCTTAAAAAAATACATGAGCCAGCAAAAGATCTTTGCTTAAAGACCGTACTTGCAAGCATCCTCGAAATCTTCTATACTGTTATCAGAATAACCACCAAGGGGGATTTTTATCATGAACATTACCATTCAGAATGCAGAAGCCACCGTCACCTGCCGCACCCACGGTGCAGAGCTCCTGTCCTATAAAACCTTTGCCGGTAAAGAATATATGTGGCAGAAAGATCCGGCTTACTGGGCAAAGACCTCACCGATACTTTTCCCGTACATCGGTGCTGTGCCGGAGACCGTCACCATTCACGGTACGGATTATGCCATTCCACGCCATGGCTTTGTCAAAGATGTAGAATTTGATGTCGCAGAACAGGGTGACGACTATGTGGTACTCTCTACTGGGACCAGTGACTTCACGAAACCCATCTATCCTTATGATTTCCGGTTCACGGTTACCTTCCGCCTAAAGGATTCAGCACTGGAAGTGACCTACGGTGTCTCCAACCTTGGTAATGAAGAAATGCCATTCCTCATCGGTGGACATCCTGCTTTCTTCTGTCCTATGGAAGATGGTGAGCAGTTCACTGACTATATGCTCCGTTTTGAAGATGAGAATATTCCGGATCTGCACCTCCAGTATCCCATGTTTGACAACGATGCCATTCTCTATGAGAATCTTATCCACCGCACGGTCAAACTCATCAGTTCCAAAACAGAAAAGGGCATCCAGTTTGATTTTCCGGGATACGAAAGCGTGGCTTTCTGGACTCCCATCAAAAAAGACGCCCCCTTCCTCTGCATCGAACCGTGGTGTGGCGGAACCATGGATCAGGTTTCCTGCACGGATATGCTAAAGAAAAAATATGTACAGTTTCTGGATGGCGGCAAAGCAAGAGACTATGTCTTCCGCTTCCAGCCCTGCTGAATAAACTTATAGTAACTATCCAGAGCCGCATTCGCAAAACCGCCTCTACGGGGCTTTACTTTTGCTCATTTATGGCTCTGAATAGTTAAATCTCATGAATAAACAGTCCGCTCCGAAGCTTCGGCTCGAACCAGGTGGATTTAGGCGGCATCAGAAGTCCTGCATCTGCTACTTCAAAGAGCTCCTGAATGGAGGTGGGATACATGGCAAATGCCACCTCACAGTCGCTGTCCGCCCTTCGTTCCAGTTCAGATAACCCACGGATTCCTCCGATGAAATCAATCCGGTCATCGGTTCTCGGATCACCGATGCCAAGCACCGGCTCCAACAGCTCTCTCTGAAGGAAAGAGACGTCCAGTGCCTCCACCGGGTCTGCTTTTTTATAAGTATCTCTTGCTTTCAGAAGGTACCAGCTGCCATGTAGATACATGGTCATCTGTCCTTTTTCTTCCGGTTTCGCCTGCTGTGTGAGTTTCCGGGTTTCAAACTTTTCCGAGACTTTTGCTAAAAATTCTGCTTCGGACAGACCGTTCAAGTCTTTCACTACCCGGTTATAATCCATGATCAGCAGTTCCTCATCCGGGAACAGCACAGAAAGGAAATAGTTGAATTCTTCAGTTCCGTCGTAATCCGGATGCTCTGCACGGCGTTTTAGGCCTACTTTCACCGCGGACGCAGCTCTATGATGGCCGTCCGCGATATAAATACTGTCGATCTTTGAAAAGGCCTGCTCAATCTGCTGTACTTCTTCCTGATTGCTGATCTTCCAGCCTCTGTGTCCGATTCCATCTTCCGATACAAAAGCAAATTCCGGTTCTGTTGCTTTTACTCTGGCTGTCAGTTTTCGGAGTACTTCATTGGAACGGTATGCCAGAAATATAGGGCCGGTCTGGGCACTGCAGACATCTACGTGGCGGATACGGTCCTGTTCCTTCTCTTCCCTGGTATTTTCATGCTTCTTAATGACTTTGTTGAGATAATCATCCACGGAAGCACAGGCCACAATTCCTGTCTGGGAACGGCCGTCCATAGTCAGCTCATAGAGATAATAGACCGGCATCTCTTCCTGTACAAAGCTGCCCTCTGTCCTCATCTGCTGCAGACGACTTGCTGCAGCTTTGTAGACTTCTGGCGCATACATATCCTGTTCCGGGGCAAACATGGTCTCCGGACGGTCAATATTCAGAAAAGAGAGGGGTTTTCCTTCTACCGCATTCCGTGCCTCTTCCCGGCTATAAACATCATAGGGAAGAGCAGCAATCTGCTCTTCCCTGCCATTTGCCGGATGAATGCACCGAAACGGTTTTACAGCCGCCACTATTTCATAGTCCGGACTCTTAATACACCTTCGATAGCCCGGATCTTTTCGATTTCTTCTTCATCAGCTACATTTCCCAGATCGATCATAACATAACCGTACTCACCTCTGGTGACATTGGTCAGCTTCTCAATATTGATACCCAGATCACCGAATGCAGCGGTAAATTTAGTCAGCATGTTCGGAATGTTGCGATGGATGATGGTAACACGCATAGCATCTTTGCATACACCCATATCACAGTTCGGATAGTTGACAGAATTGTGAATATTTCCGTTCTCCAGATAATCCTGGATCTCTTTGACAGCCATAACCGCACAGTTGTCCTCGGACTCTTTCGTGGATGCTCCCAAATGCGGAATCACAATGGCATTTTTCAGGTTTGCCAGATCTGTAGTCGGGAAATCCGTTACATATTTATGAATGCGGTTGGTTTTCAGTGCCTCTACAATGGCTTTCTGATCTACCAGGGGACCTCTTGCAAAATTCAGTACAACAACACTCGGTTTCATCAGCGCAATCGCATCTGCTCCGATCATTCCCTTGGTGCTGTCCATCAGCGGTACATGAATGGTGATATAGTCACACTCACGATAAATCTCATTGACATCGGTAGTGTGGTGTACATCTCTGGAAAGCTTCCATGCTGCTTCTACAGAAATAAACGGATCATAACCGTATACTTCCATGCCAAGGGCAACAGCTGCATTTGCTACCAGAATACCGATGGCTCCAAGACCGATGATACCCAGTTTCTTTCCTTTGATCTCACCGCCCGCAAACTGTTTCTTCTGCTTCTCGGCAAGCTTCTCAATCTCTTCGTTCTGACGCTCAGACTGTACCCAGTGAATACCTCCTACAATATCTCTGGATGCCAGCAGAAGTCCTGCGATCACCAGCTCTTTTACACCATTTGCATTGGCACCCGGTGTATTGAAGACTGCAATACCCTGCTCAGAGCATTTTCCAAGAGGAATATTATTTACTCCTGCTCCTGCTCTTCCGATCACGCAGAGCTTCTCCGGCAGGTCCATGTCATGCATGACAGCACTTCTTACCAGCACTGCATCCGCATCCTCAATTTTATCTGTTTTTGCATAATTTCCGTTAAAATTCTTCAGTCCGACCTCTGCAATCGGATTCAGGCAATGATACTGATACATCCTACGCGTTCTCCTCTTCAAATTTCTTCATGAATGCCACCAGGGCTTCCACACCTTCCTTCGGCATTGCATTATAAATGCTTGCTCTCATACCGCCTACGGTTCTGTGTCCTTTCAGATTCACAAGACCTGCTGCTGTAGCTTCTTTTACAAATTTGGCATCCAGATCTTTATCACCGGTTACAAACGGTACATTCATAAGAGAACGGTCTTCCTTGCGGACAGTTCCGCGGAACATCTTGCTGTTATCCAGATAATCATACAGGATGGCAGCTTTCTCTTCATTGCGCTGTTTCATTACTTCCAGACCGCCCATATTTTTCAGCCATTTGAAGACTTTTCCGCACACATAGATGCAGTAGCAGTTCGGCGTATTGTAAAGGGAATTGGCATCTGCCTGGGTTTTGTATTTCATGATGGTCGGTGTGCAGGGCATAACATCATCGCGGATCAGATCCTCACGGATCACTGCGATAACCATACCGGCCGGTCCAATGTTCTTCTGTACGCCGCCATAGAACATTCCATATTTGGTCACATCCATCGGCTCAGACAGGAAACAGGAAGATACATCTGCCACCAGTTCTTTTCCTTTGGTGTTCGGGAGGGTCTTGAATTTGGTTCCATAAATAGTGTTGTTTTCACAAATATATACATAATCTGCATTCTCGCTGACTGGCAGGTCGGAGCAGTCCGGAATGTAGGAAAATGTCTGATCCTCACTGGAAGCGATCTTATTGGCAGTACCGTATTTCTGCGCCTCTGCGAATGCTTTCTTTGCCCACTGTCCGGTAATAATATAATCTGCCACTCCATTTTTCATCAGGTTCATGGGAACTGCAGCAAACTGGTGATGAGCGCCGCCTGACAGGAACAGTACTTTGTAATTATCCGGAATCTTTAAGAGATCACGAAAATCCTGCTCTGCCGTATTCAGAATCTCTTCAAATACTTTGGATCTGTGACTCATTTCCATAACAGACATGCCGCTTCCATTGTAATCCAGCATCTCCGCTGCCACTTCCTTTAATACTTCCTCCGGTAATACTGCCGGTCCTGCAGAAAAATTGTAAACTCTGCTCATTTTTCACACACTCCTCTTCCTCTGAAGTCATTTATACACACCGAGGGAAAGGTTTCCCTTTCCCCCATTGTATGCGTTTTACTTGTTTTTGTTCAGATCGTCTTCGTCAAAGACTTCATCGATTGCTGCCCCTGCCGGAACCATCGGGAATACTTTGTCATCCTGATCAATCTGGCAGTCCAGAACTACCGGTCCGCCGTAAGCAATTGCTTCTTCCAGCGCCGGCCCTACTTCTTCTTTTTTCGTAATGCGGACGGCTTTGCATCCAAGTCCTTCTGCTACTTTGACAAAATCTACCTTGTCATCAAGAACGGTTGCTGAATATCTTCCGCCATAGAACAGAGTCTGCCACTGACGTACCATACCCAGTACATGGTTGTTAATTACAACTTCCACAATCGGAATATTATAACGGGAAGCTGTCGCCAGCTCGTTTAAGTTCATACGGAAACATCCGTCTCCAGCTACATTGATAACCGTCTTCTCTGGTTTTGCAATCTTGGCTCCCATGGCTGCCCCTAATCCATAGCCCATGGTTCCCAGACCGCCAGACGTCAGTAAAGTACGTGGTTTGCTGTATTTATAATACTGTGCAGCCCACATCTGATGCTGCCCTACCTCGGTACAGATAATCGCGTCTCCCTTTGTCACACGATAAATCTCTTCGATAATATAGGGACCGGTCAGACCTTCCTGATTATATTTCAGCGGGAATCTTTCCTTCAGATCCTCGATATGTGCTACCCACGCATCATGATTCTGCTGATCGAGCAGCGGATTCAGGCGTTTCAGCACTTCTTTCACATCTCCGATGATACTTGCACTCGTAATAATATTTTTATTAATCTCAGCCGGATCCACATCGATCTGCAGCACTTTTGCATGCTGTGCAAATTTGGATGCATTTCCGAATACACGGTCACTGAAACGGGAACCTACCGTGATCAGGAGATCACAGTCTGCCACACCCAGGTTCGCATATTTGGTTCCGTGCATACCCAGCATACCAGCATACAGTGCATGAGTTCCCGGAAATGCACCTTTGCCCATCAGGGAATCACATACCGGTGCATGTACCTTCTCGGCAAACTCCAGAAGTTCTGCACTGGCATCTGCTGCGATCGCACCACCGCCCACAAAGATCATTGGCTTTTCTGCCTCGCGAATCAGAGTTGCTGCCTGTTCCAGATCAGCGTCGGTGATACATGCCGTATCTGGAAGGATCACATCCGGAACCTCCTCAATATACTCTGCCTGATTGGCAGTCGCATCCTTGGTAATATCCACCAGAACCGGACCAGGACGGCCGCTCTTTGCAATACGGAACGCACGGCGCATCACTTTTGCCAGGTCTCTTGCATCTTTAACAATGAAGTTATGTTTGGTGATCGGCATGGTAATGCCGGTGATATCCACCTCCTGGAAACTGTCTTTTCCAAGAAGAGAGGTTCCTACGTTACAGGTAATGGCTACAATAGGAACAGAATCCATGTAGGCCGTTGCAATACCGGTGACCAGGTTGGTGGCTCCAGGACCGGAAGTCGCAATACATACGCCTACTTTTCCGGTTGCTCTTGCATAGCCGTCCGCTGCATGGGACGCCCCCTGTTCGTGGGAAGTCAGTACATGTCTGATCTCATCACTGTGTTTATATAATGCGTCATAGATATTTAAGATCGCTCCTCCTGGGTAGCCGAATACAGTGTCTACCCTCTGCTCTTTCAAGCAGGCAACGACGATCTCTGCACCTGTCATCATCATAAGTTTCTCCCCCTTTAGTCCTGAACCTCAAGAATTGCTCCACGATTTCCGGAAGTTACCAGATGCGCGTAGCGAGCCAGGTAACCGGTTGTTACCTTCGGCTGTCTCGGCTGCCATTTTGCACGTCTTGCAGCCATCTCTTCATCAGAAATATCTACATTCAGAGAATGCTCCGGAATATTGATCTTGATGATATCGCCTTCTTCTACCAGAGCGATCGGTCCGCCCACTGCTGCTTCCGGTGATACATGTCCGATGGAAGCGCCGCGGCTTGCACCGCTGAAACGTCCGTCTGTAATAAGGGCTACAGAAGAACCCAGTCCCATTCCGACAATTGCGGAAGTCGGGTTCAGCATTTCTCTCATGCCCGGGCCGCCTTTCGGTCCTTCGTAACGGATCACTACCACATCACCCTCTACGATCTTGCCACCTTTAATAGCTTCAATCGCATCTTCCTCACAGTCAAAGACACGTGCCGGTCCTTCATGTACCAGCATCTCCGGTGCAACTGCGGACTGTTTTACAACACCGCTGTCCGGTGCCAGATTTCCTTTCAGGATCGCGATACCGCCGGTCTGGCTGTACGGGTTGTCGATAGTGCGGATCACTTCCGGATTCTTATTGATGCAGTTCTTAATATTCTCTCCAACAGTCTTACCGGTTACTGTCATGCAGTCCAGATTCAGCAGATTCTTTTTGGACAGTTCGTTCATAACAGCATATACACCGCCTGCCTCGTTCAGATCTTCCATATAAGTCGGACCTGCCGGTGCCAGATGGCACAAGTTCGGAGTTCTTGCACTGACTTCATTGGCAATATCCACATTCAACTCCACACCTGCTTCATGAGCGATAGCCGGAAGATGAAGCATACTGTTGGTAGAGCATCCCAGTGCCATATCTACAGTCAGGGCATTCATAAATGCCTTTTCTGTCATAATGTCTCTCGGGCGGATATTCTTCTCCAGCATCTCCATTACTTTCATACCGGCTTTCTTCGCCAGTTTAATACGCTCGGAGTAAACGGCCGGAATCGTTCCGTTGCCCTGAAGTCCCATACCCAGAACTTCTGTCAGACAGTTCATGCTGTTTGCAGTATACATACCGGAACAGGAACCGCATGTCGGACATACTTTATTTTCAAATTCTTTCACATCTTCTTCTGTCATGGTACCTGCTGCATAGGAACCTACTGCCTCGAACATGCTGGAAAGGCTTCTCTTCTGTCCTTTTACATGTCCTGCCAGCATCGGGCCGCCGCTGACAAATACAGTCGGAACATTGACTCTGGCTGCTGCCATCAGAAGACCTGGTACATTCTTATCACAGTTCGGAACCATAACCAGTGCATCAAACTGATGTGCCATGGCCATAGCCTCGGTGGAATCTGCGATCAGGTCACGGGTAACCAGAGAATATTTCATTCCAGTATGTCCCATGGCAATACCATCACATACAGCAATGGCCGGGAACATAATCGGAGTTCCGCCTGCCATGGCAACTCCCATCTTCACTGCCTGAACGATTTTGTCCAGATTCATATGTCCCGGTACGATCTCATTGTAGGAACTTACGATACCTACCAACGGACGATTCATTTCTTCTTCCGTTAATCCAAGGGCATTAAATAATGATCTGTGCGGTGCCTGCTGCATACCCTTTTTTACTGCATCACTTCTCATGATGATCTCCTCCTGTAGTATAAATTTTCAAATGTGTTTGCTTATATAGGTTATAACCTCTCTGCGATGAGGGTTCCCATTTCTTTTGTACCTACCTTTGTACATCCGTCTGACATAATGTCACCAGTGCGGTAACCGTCTTTCAGTACCTGCCGTACTGCTGCCTCCACTGCATCTGCCTCTTTGTCAAGATCCAGAGAATAGCGGAGCATCATAGCTGCGGAAAGGATCGTTGCAATCGGATTGGCCTTATCCTGTCCGGCAATATCCGGTGCAGAACCATGGCTCGGCTCATAGAGACCAAACTTGGTTTCATTTAAACTTGCACTGGAAAGCATTCCGATGGAGCCGGTTACCATGGATGCCTCATCGGATAAAATATCACCGAACATGTTCTCTGTGAGAATCACATCGAACTGTGCCGGATTCATAACCAGCTGCATCGCGCAGTTGTCCACATACATATGCGAAAGCGTCACTTCCGGATAATCCTTTGCCACTTCTTCCACCACCTGTCTCCACAGACGGGATGAATCCAGAACGTTTGCCTTATCCACGCTGCAGACTTTTTTGCGTCGTTTCATGGCAATATCAAATGCACGCTTTGCGATACGGCGGATCTCATTTTCATTGTAGGAAAGTGTATCGGTAGCAGTTCTGACTCCGTCAATCTCCTCGGTCTTTCTTGCTCCGAAATAAAGTCCTCCGGTCAGTTCTCTCATGATCAGCATGTCAAAGCCTTCTGCACTGATGTCATCACGAAGCGGGCATGCGGCGCGAAGTTCGTCATAGAGATACGCCGGTCTTAGATTTGCGAACAGATTCAGTGCCTTGCGGATACCAAGAAGTCCTGCTTCCGGACGCTTGGAGGGCTCCAGTTTGTACCACGGAGAGGTCTTTGCATCTCCGCCGATGGAGCCCATCAGCACTGCATCGCATTTTTTTGCATTTTCAATGGTCTCGTCAGTCAGCGGCACACCGTGTACATCAATGGATGCACCACCCAGCAGAAGATCTGTATAAGTGAACTCATGTTCATATTTTTTGCATACAGCATCCAGCACTTTTCGTGCCTCTCTTACGATTTCCGGTCCGATTCCGTCTCCGGAAATCACTCCAATTTTGTAATTCATAAATTTTTCTCCTCATTTGCAGAAAAGGGGCGGAAGAATTCTCCCGCCCCTGCTGGCATCAGTGCCTTAGTCCTGTTTTTCCACCTGCTGGATAGCCGCTTTCTTCATAGGAATACGGCAGTTGCGGTTGCTTCCGAACTCTACAATTACATCATCATCTGTGATGTCAATTAAGACTCCATAAAATCCGCTTGTAGTCACAACAACATCGCCAACTTCCATTGATGAAAGCATGGCAGCTACTCTTTTCTGCTCTTTTTTCTGAGGTCTGTACATGGTGAAGTACATAACTCCACCGAAAAGTACGATCCAGAGAATGAGAACGTATGTTGAGCTTGCAGCATTTGCGGTCATTAACATATCTCATATCCTCCTAAAAAATAACCTAGTAGATATTGTACACAATATTTACCTGTAGGGCAAGAGTTTTTTTACTCTCCTGCTTCCATTCCATCGAGTTTCTGTCTCTTATATTCTTTATAACGTCCCTGCTCAATGGCTTCACGAATCTCTTCCATCATATGATTGTAGAAATACAGGTTGTGAAGCACGCACAGACGCATGCCAAGCATTTCTTTCGCTTTCAGCAGATGACGGATATACGATCTGCTGTAACGGCGGCATGCCGGACACTGACAGCCCTCTTCAATCGGTCTGTCATCCAGTTCATATTTGGCATTAAAAAGATTCAGCTTGCCATGATTAGTGTAGACATGGCCGTGACGTCCGTTACGGCTGGGATATACACAATCAAAGAAATCCACACCACGATCTACCGCTTCCAGAATATTTGCCGGAGTTCCAACTCCCATCAAATAGGTCGGCTTCTCAACCGGCAGATACGGAACCACTGCCTCAATAATCCGGTACATCTCCTCATGACTCTCTCCTACCGCCAATCCGCCGATCGCATATCCAGGAAGATCAAGTTCCGTGATCTGTTTTGCATGCTCAATACGGATGTCTTCAAAAATCGCCCCCTGATTGATTCCAAAGAGCAGCTGATTTTTATTAATCGTATCTTCCAGACTGTTCAGACGATCCATCTCTGTCTTACATCGTTTCAGCCAGCGAACCGTGCGGTCTACAGAATTCTGCACATACTTTCTGTCTGCCAGACTGGGCGGGCATTCATCAAAAGCCATGGCAATGGTGGAAGCCAGATTTGACTGGATCTGCATGCTCTCCTCCGGTCCCATGAAAATCTTTCTTCCATCGATGTGGGAATTGAAGCAAACTCCCTCTTCCTTAATCTTTCTCAAACCTGCCAGAGAAAATACCTGAAATCCACCGGAATCTGTGAGAATCGGTTTGTTCCAGGACATGAACTTATGCAGACCACCCATTTTCTTTACCACCTGGTCGCCCGGACGCACATGAAGATGATACGTATTAGACAGTTCCACCTGGGTTCCGATTCCTTCCAGATCTTCTGTGGATACCGCACCTTTAATAGCTGCAGCCGTTCCCACATTCATAAATACCGGGGTCTGAATTACACCATGTACGGTATGGAATTCTCCCCGTTTGGCATCACCGTCTTTTTTTATCAGTTTATACACGCTCTATATTACCTCCAAAAATGATCGTTCAAAAAATGATTTACAGCATTCAGTATATTCTATATAATGTGTGTTAGTCAAGCTGATAAAAAGGAGTAACAACGTTATGGCAGGTTCTACATTAGGAACAGTATTTTCTGTCTCCACCTGGGGAGAGTCCCACGGGAAAGGCGTCGGCGTTGTCATCGACGGCTGTCCGGCAGGTCTTCCCCTGACAGAACAGGATATTCAGATTTATTTAAATAGAAGAAAGCCGGGTCAGTCCCGCTTTACCACCCCTCGAAAAGAGGATGATACCGTAGAAATTTTATCTGGCGTCTTTGAAGGACGCACTACCGGCACCCCCATTTCCCTGATGGTGCGGAACACTTCCCAGCGTTCCAAAGATTACAGTGAAATTGCTTCTTACTATCGTCCGGGGCATGCAGATTATACCTATGACTGCAAATACGGCTTCCGGGATTACACCGGCGGCGGACGGTCTTCGGGCCGCGAGACCATCGGACGAGTGGCTGCAGGTGCCGTTGCTGCAAAAATCCTGCAAGAAATGGGCATCACCATTACCGCTTATACCAAGTCCATCGGTCCTGTGGAGATTGATTACAATCGTTTCGACCTCTCCCAGATGGAACAAAATGCAGTCAACATGCCGGACCCGCTGGCAGCCGAGCTTGCCATGGCACATCTCGACGTCTGCCATGCAAAAGAGGATTCCTGCGGCGGCATAGTGGAATGCATCATCAAAGGGGTTCCCGCCGGTGTGGGTGAGCCCTGCTTTGATAAATTAAGTGCCAATCTGGCAAAGGCGGTCTTCTCCATCGGAGCTGTCAAAGGTTTTGAACTGGGAGATGGATTTGATGTAGCAAAAATGCACGGAAGTGCCAACAACGATCCCTTTGGTATGGAAGATGGCCATGTAAAGAAGCTTTCCAATCATTCCGGCGGTACCCTGGGCGGCATCAGCGACGGAAGTGATATTCTCTTCCGGGCCGCTTTTAAGCCAACCCCGTCCATCAGCCGGGAGCAGCATACGGTCAACAAGTCCGGCGAGGAGATCACCGTCTCTGTTAAAGGACGCCATGACCCGATCATTGCGCCGAGAGCGGTAGTCGTCGTCGAGTGTATGGCAGCCCTTACTGTGCTGGACCTTATGATGGTAGGCATGACATCCAGATTAGACCGGATGAAGGAGTTCTGGGCGAAACCAATGATGCCGGAAAAGTAAGACCGGGAATAAACTGAGTTGGCGATATTCCGGCGCTGGGTCTGTATCAAAAATATGCCCCAAAAGTTCCTGTTTTCATTTAAAATAACATGCTTTGAAACACGAAATGGGTCTATGTTTCAGAAAGTGGATTTTGTTTCCTGCGAATTTTCTTTTCGCGGGAACATTTTTCAACTTTTCTGCACATAGACCCATCTTCATTTTCAGAAACAAAGTGATAACACTATCTAAAACTCTTCACCCAGTTCACCAGAGAATCATGGTAGACATTGTCTGCCACATCTTTTTTCATCTGCTCCGTGACCGGACCGTTCTTTGCCAGCTTCTGAAGGACGGCCTGTTGGAGCTCTTCCACGGTCATCTCTTCGTACGGTTTGTCCGGTACCGAAACCGGTACTTTTTCTGCCGGGGCAGCTGCAGCTTTTTCTGCTTCCTGCGGTGCGGTTGCTGATTTTACTGTCTCCTGCGGTGCGGTTGCTGGTTTTACTGTCTCCTGCGGTGCAGCTGTTGGTTTTGCTGCCTCCTGCGGTGCAGCCGGTGTCTCCTTGATAGCTTCCAGCTCCACCGGCGCCAGATCTTTGTCTGCTTCCTCTGCCGGAATCCAGATCTCTCCGCTGTTGCCGTCGATCTGCACCCGCAACTGACCATCTGCATTTACCTTTCTTCCCGACAAAGCTCCTATATAAATTCCGACTGCCGGAACAGAAAATTCTGCACCATTATCATCATTATTCACCATGACAATGACGCTCTTTCCATCAAGACTTCTGGAGAACGCATATTGGCGGTTCTGAAGCATCAGTTCCTTATAATCTCCGTAAGAGAGTTCCTTCGTATGCTGACGGATACGGCCCAGAGCTGCGATGAGCTTTGTACACGGATTCTCTTCCGCTGCATTTGCATAGTCTGCAAGATGCAGTGCTGGACGGATAGAATCATCGGAATACCGCTCCTTCTTTCCCTCAATACCGAACTCAGAGCCGTAGTAAACAGACGGCACTCCCGGCAAGGTATAGAGCAGCACATGAACCGGTGTAAAGTGTGCCTTATTCTGAAGCTTTGTATAGATACGCTCCACATCATGATTGTCCACGAAATTATAAAGCTTCAGTCCCTCCGGACGATTGCCTCCCATCTCATAGAGACGTTTTACCGTATGGGCAATCTCAAAATAGTTGTGATCATTATGGCCGGAATACAGCGCCTTGTGGAGCTGATAGTTGGTGACGGAATGCAGTGTTCCTTCATTGACCCAGCGGCTGTAATCCCCGTGAATCACTTCACCCATAAGCCAGAACTCCGGCTTCACTTCATTTGCGGTCCGGCGCAGCGCTTTCATATATTCAAAATCCAGCACGTCCGCTGCATCCAGACGAATACCATCTACATCAAACTCGCTGACCCAGAACCGAATCACATCACAGATATAATCCCGGACTGCCGGATTGTGCTGATTTAATTTGACCAGCAGGTTATATCCACCCCAGTTCTCGTAGGAAAATCCATCGTTATATTCATTGTTTCCCCAAAAATTCACATTGCAATACCAGTCCTTATAGGGAGACTGCTCCCGATTCTTCTGCAGATCTTTGAATGCAAAGAAATCACGTCCCGTATGGTTGAACACACCATCAAAGATCACCCGGATTCCCTGCTCATGACATTCCTTTACAAATGCCTTCAGATCATCATTCGTTCCAAGGCGGCTGTCCAGCTTCTTATAATCGGTTGTCTCATATCCATGTCCTACAGATTCAAACAGCGGTCCAATATAAAGTGCGTTAAATCCTGTTTCTTTTATATGTTTCACCCACGGCAGCAGTGTATTCAGCCGATGCACCGGTTCTCCATAATCATTTGTTTTCGGGGCTCCTGTCAGTCCCAGTGGATAAATGTGATAAAATACTGCCTCGTCATACCATGCCATACAATCATATCCCTCCAGATCTATCATGTTGTCAGATGACAATTCCGGCTCCAGAACTGTCATTTTTATAGCATACCACATTTTTCAAAAATATAACAGAGCTTTTGAGCATTTTGTATAATTTTATTCTTTTTTTTGCTCCATAACTAGTAATTTCGACTTTTTGTTATAGCAGCAATAACAAACACACACTCTAAGTAATAGTTGAATACATTTTCTTTCTATGATAAAATAAGAATTTAGGTTAATAAAACTCAAAAAAAAAGGAAGGATTACATTATTTATGAACGGAACATTATATGGTGTAGGTGTCGGCCCGGGGAATCCGAGACTTATGACCTATCTCGCAGTAGACACCATCAAAAACTGCCCGGTCATTGCCGTACCTGCAGACGGTAAGGAAAAGGCAGTTGCTTACAAGATTGCCAGCGGTATCGTGGATGGCATTGATGAAAAAGAATGCCTCAATCTCTCCACTCCCATGACAAAGGACAAGGCAGTCTTAGATGCCGCTTATCAGGCAGCTGCTGAGGCAATTATTGAAAAATTAAAAGAGGGCAAAGATGTGGCTTGTCTGACTCTTGGCGATCCCACGATCTACAGCACCTATATTTATATCCATCGTCTGGTAAAGGCACAGGGATATGCTACACAGATCATCAACGGTATCCCCTCTTTCTGCGCTGTCAGTGCAAAGCTTGGTGACAGCCTGGTGGACCGTTCTGAGCAGCTTCACATCATCCCGTCTACCTACGATATCGAAGACGGATTAAAGCTTCCTGGCACTAAGGTCCTTATGAAGGCCGCTTCAAAAATGCATCTCGTCAAAGAAACCTTGCAGCGCAATGAACTGAAAGGTTCCATGATTGAAAACTGTGGTATGCCGGAAGAACACATCTATCACGGGGTAGATGAGATTCCTGATCAGGCAAGCTATTATTCGATTATTGTCGTGAAAGAAGATCATCATGATTGAATTAAGGAATCTGTCCAAGAAATATGATCATTTTCTGGCAGTAGACAATTTGAATCTGACCATTGAGACCGGCGAATTCTTCGGTCTCCTTGGTCCTAATGGTGCCGGAAAGACTACCACGATCGGTATGCTTTCCACTCTTCTCCTCCCTACAGAGGGAGAAGTCCTGATTGACGGTGAAAAGTTAAACCGTCAGAACAACCAGCTGAAGCGAAAACTGAGTGTTGTCACCCAGGAATATTCCATGCGTCAGGATATGACCATGGATGAAGTGATGGAGTATCAGGGAAGACTTTATTACATGCCCCTGAAAAAGATCCGGGAACGTTCTGAAGAATTATTGGAATTCTGCGGTCTGATTGATTTTCGGAAGAGAACAGTCCGTAAACTGTCCGGTGGAATGAAGCGTAAGCTTATGGTCTGCCGCGCACTGCTCACAGAGCCGGAAATTCTTCTTCTGGACGAACCTACCGCCGGCATGGATGCACTGGCCAGACGACAGATGTGGAATCTCCTGAAACAGCTGAACCAGCAGAAGCTGACGATTCTGCTTACCACGCATTATATGGAAGAAGCAGAAACCCTCTGCGACCGGGTCGGATTCATGTGCGACGGTGTTCTGGAGGAAACCGATGCACCTCGTTCCATGATTGAAATGCTGGGACGCTATACCGTGGACGAAGTCTGTCCGGGCGGTATGAAAAACCACTATTTCCATAGAAAGGAGGAAGCGATTCAGTTTCTGTCCGACTGTCCACAGGAAACTTCACTTCGCAGCACTACGCTGGAGGATGTCTTTCTTGAAAAAGTTGGCCGACAGCTGGAACGCAAATAATGATGGGAATCCTTACTGTATTATGGGAAAAATGGGTGGAATTCCGCAGAGATTTTTATAAAATTACTCTGGCGGCCATGATTGCGCCACTCCTCTACATTCTGGTATTCGGCATGGGAATCCAGACCATGTCTCACGGTCAATCCTATTTAAACTTCCTGATTCCAGGCGTGATTGCCCTGACTACCATGAATGGAAGTTTTAATGCCATTGCCCAGAACCTGAATGTACAGCGTCTTTACGAGAAGGCCTTCGACCAGGTTATGATCTCCCCGACACCTCTCTGGCAATTCATTGCAGGACAGGTTATCGGAGGAAGTCTCCGGGGTCTTTATGCCGGAGTCATTATCATTTTGCTGGTGCTTCCCATCGGAACCGGACTTTGTTTCAATGGATGGTCCTTCCTTCTGATGTTTTTAAACGGAGCTGTCTTCTCCACCATTGGAGTTGTCGTCTCCTTCTATGCGAAAAACCATACGGATGTACCACGTTTTTCAAACTATGTCATTATGCCGATGGCTTACCTTTGCAACACTTTCTTTTCTTCCAAGTCCATGCCTGACGGGATCAGACAGCTGGTAGAATTTCTTCCGCTGTCCCAGACCAGCGCTGCTCTGCGAAGCATTGCCAACCACCAAACATTCTCCTATACCAGTATTGGTATACTGGCTCTCTATCTGGTCTGCTTTGCTGCCGCCGCCTCCTGGTTCCTGTATAAAAAGAAAAACTTGTAAGCATCTTTGAGCAAAGGAAAGGAAAATTGATCATGAAAAAAATATTACTCAGTGTCCTGCTGGCACTGGGGTGCTGCGCATCTGCAGCAAGCCCTGTACTGGCGGCTTCTGAGCCGTCTGCTGTCAGCGAATCCCTCGCCTTAGAGGACGGTGAATATGCCATTGATGTTACCATGACCGGAGGAAGCGGCAAGGCGACTGTCCAAAGTCCGACACTTTTAACTGTAACGGATGGTGTTGCCTATGCTTCTATTACCTGGAGCAGCACCAATTATGATTACATGATCGTCGATGGGCAGAAATATCTGAATGAGAGTGGAGAAGGTTCCAATTCTCATTTTACGATTCCGGTACCGGATCTTGCCTCGGATCTTCCGATTATCGCAGATACTCTTGCCATGGGAACACCTCATGAAGTCAAATATACGCTTACTTTTGACCCATCCTCCATCGATTCCAAAAGCAGCCTGCCGCAGGAAGGAGCCAAACGGGTTCTGCTCATGGCAGCAGTCATTATCATCGGCGGCGGTATTCTGAATCATTTCGTCAATGAACGACGGAAGATTGATTATACCGGAAAACGAAAATAGAATAATTTATACACAAATAATCGAGAGAAAGAAACGCCCCTCTATAAAAAGAACCACTTGCGTTAAACCCTTTGAGCCAACAGTTCTAGCATTCGAAGATCTCTTTTGATTTATTCTCATGAAGCACTAGGTTCGCAAATACTCTTTCCATAGAAGGGCTTTTTCTCTCCGTGAGGAAATGATCATATAATGATGCCGGCTGTTTTTCAGTAGTACCTCTAATATATTACTTATTATCAAACCATACTAATTCTGCCGTTCGTCCTAAAATATTTTCTAGTTCATTGTCAGATAAAAAGTAACTATACTTCACTACACAATCCAAATGTTGTTTATAAGTGCAGGCTTTAAATACAGTAGGCATATCACTGCCCCACATTACTCTGTTAATTGCACCCATCTTTTTTGCCGTTTTCAATACATCCTGCATAATTGGCCATGGATAATCCTGACCTGCTCTCATAGCCAGCATAGGAATCCCCGAACAATCGAAATACACATTTTCATTATACTCTAAAATAGATAATACTTTCTTCAGGCTATTCAATTCCCCCAATTCTGCATTATCCCACAATCTGCTCACTCCCATATGTGGAAGTATAATTTTAAGGGTTGGATATCTTCTAGCCACTTCTAATATTTGATCAATCGGAAAATCATCTGGACCATTTCCCCATCCCATATCCAACATAAAATATGCATTATACTTCAACAATTCTTCAAATACAAATTGTTTATCATCCGCCAGCATATCAAACGGAATATCCGGAGATTCAAATTTCAATCCTTTATACCCATATTCACCAATACACTTTTTAGCCGTTTCTTTGTACATTTTTTTATCCTGAGGTGTTCCTATTCCAATAGAGACATATTTTCCCGGATTGTCTTTAATAATTTTATTAATGTAATCATATTGTTCTCCGTAGCAGGGCGTCTGAAGTAATACAACTTTATCAAATCCCATTATTTTTTCATAAGATTGCATAACTTCTATTTTGCAGGTATTATCTCTCATTTCCGGAGGCAAAAATTGTTCTTCGAAATTTCCAACCCGAATTCTACCATCTTCAAGCGGCACCAACGGCTGATAATTAAAACGGATTCCGTGAAGTTTTTCCCACACATGTCCATGTGCTTCAATAAAAAGCATATCCTTTCCACGTACATTAATCATCCCTATTCTCCTTTGTTATAAAATAACCGACACAGATCCTCTTGCAATTAATTGACCTTTTAACTGAATGCCCATATTTTCTGTATTATTTCCATCTATAATTTGTTTCATTAAATCCATAGCATTCTTTCCAAGCTCATATTTAGGCTGTCGTATAGTCGTCAATGCAGGTTTTATTAATGCAGATACATAAACATCATCAAATCCAGTCACACCAATATCATCAGGTACTATTAGGTCATTTTTTCGTAATTCCTTAATTACTTCAATTGCAGAAATGTCTCCATTAGCATCGTAAATAGCTGTAAATCTTTTAGGTGATTCAATAATATTTTTCACACAATCATCTAAATTAGAAAAATGGATTGCATCAAGGTAAAAAATCCCATCTTCTATATCATGGTCCGTTTCTTTCATTGCTTTTTCATATCCACGTCGACGTTCTTCTATGATATACTGTTTTCCTTGAGGCATAAGCAATGCAATTCTTTCGTGTCCAATACTCAAAAGATACTTTGTCATTTCATAAGATGCCTGATAATTATCAAGTCCTACGTACGGAAGCTGATGAATTGGATTAAATCTATCCACCTGAAGAAGTGGTACTCCTTGCTCTTTCAACTCATGGAACATTCTTTCTTCTCTTCCATCATCATCATATACTCCTGCAATAATAATTCCTTTTGCAGATATAGAACGTAAAGTTCGTACATAAGCTTCCTCTTTGGCAAAATCATTTTCCGAGTCGAAAATTACAATATAATAACCAAGTTCATCTGCTCTTTGCATTATTCCTTTAATTAATTCAGGATAAAAATGATTGGTTATACTAGGCACAATCAAACCAATCAAAACACTATCTCCGCTTTTTAGAGTTCGTGCGTTCAAGTTTGGCTGATAATTCAGTTTTTTTATTGCTTCCAGTATTCTTTTTTTTACTTTATCCGCTACTTTTCCATTATCTTTTCCATTAATAACCAAAGAAACAGATGCTATCGATGTATTAGCCTCCTTTGCTATATCTTTAATTCCAACTCTCTTATTTGCCTTATTTTCGTCCACTTTTCTATACCCTTATCTTATTTTATTCATTTCGAATAATATTTTTCACTATATTCATCAACATTTGAACTATCAATCACTTCAAAGTCTGAGAATACATCATCATGAGTGCTTTCTCCACTACTAATCATGTCTTCCAAAACACTATAAACATTCTGAGCCTGTTTCTGGAAATTATAAAACATACTCATTGCAATACTTCCATCCCGAATATATCCCATTGTCACTTCCAAACCATCTGCACCAATAATCATAATGTTTTCATCAGCGCGTCCCGCTGCTTTAATTGCCTCCGCTGCGCCCATTGCCATATTATCATTCATGCAAACAACAGCATTTATATCACTATACGCCTGAAGCCAATCTTCCATCAGTGTTAACGCATCTTCTTGATTCCAATTTGCAGTTTTTGATTCTAATATATTTAAAGATGGATACTCACTATGCAAAGTATCTGTAAATCCTCTTACGCGCTGTTCACTATTAGATGCTCCTGGTGCACCTTCCATGACCAAAACGTTGGATCCATCTTCCAGTCTATCTCCAACATATTCTGCCATAGTTTTTCCACAGCTCTCATTAGACCCACCAACATATACAAATTTTTCACTTTCCGAATCAATATTATTTACATAATCTATCAACGGAATTCCAGCTTCATTACACGCATCTACGCATGCCATATTAGCCTGCGAATCACTTGCTGACATAACAATATAATCACAATTTCTGGCAATAAACGTCTCAATCTGAGAAAGTTGAATACTAGAATCCATTTCTGCGCTTACAAAATCAACATTCCATTCCGGATGATTTTCACTAATCAATTTTTCTAAATAGTTTGCTACTTCCTTTGTAAATGTATCTGTATCTGAACAATTACTCACACCTATTTTTATTGACTGTAATTTTGAATCTTCACTTGTTTGTTCTACAGAGGTATTTTTACTCGATGTTCCACAAGCTGTCGATACTAACATTGTTCCAATTAAAATCGCACTTAAAATAATTGTTCTCTTCATAATAAAACTTCTCCTTTCAAAATCCATCTATGCTTTTTTTCCAATTCCTTTAATTCTGTAATCAGCAACTACTGCTACTACGATAATAACTCCCCTTACAATCATTTGCCAATATGTACTAATTCCTTTCAAATTCAGTATATTATTTACAATAGCAATTACGAGACACCCTATAAATGTACCGCTAAGTTTACTTGACCCTCCAATTAAGCTTGTGCCACCCAATACGCATGCCGATATAGCATCAAATTCATACCCGCTGGCCGCAGATGGTTGTCCTGAATTCATGCGAGACATCAAAATAATTCCTGAAATAGCAGCTAAAGCACCATTCATCACATATGTTCTAAAAATAATACTGTTAATTTTGATTCCTGATGCCTTTGCAGCTTCACGATTTCCTCCCGTCGCATATACATATCTTCCGAATTTTGTTTTGTTCAATAAAATCCAGCAGATAAACAATAGAAAAAACATAAGCCATATAGGAAGGGGAATTGCTCCCAACACAGGAACACTAATATTAAATAATGAATTAAGAGTCCCCTGACCTAAAATTTTAAAGCTTTCTCCCATTCCTGCAACAGGTTGTCCATCTGTAATCAAATATACAATTCCTCTTGCTATTGTCTGCATTGCAAAAGTTGTAATTAATGTTGGTATCGAAGTTGCTACTGTAATTGCTCCAGATATTGCTCCGCAAATCACACCTGTAAGCACTCCTGCACCAAACCCTAATGCGGGATTTCCTGTTACTGCCCAAACCATTGCTGATATGCAGCCGCCCAAAGCCATTATTGAACCAATAGATAAATCGATTTCCCCTAATGTTAATACAAATGTCATTCCATATGCACTAATTCCTGTAATACACATTAGTCTTAACACATTCAAAATATTATTTACACTTAAAAATGCGTCTGTAGTAACTGATGCAGCAAAAAAGATAATTGCAAAAATAATGAACATCCCATATGAGGAATATAAATCCCCCATATTAATTGTTTTTGCTGTTTTTTCTTTATTCATTGTCTATCTCCTCATCCGATTCACTTCTCAATTTTGTATTCGCGATCGCATATCTCATAATATTTTCCTGTGAAAAATCCTTTTGTGCTAATTCCCCGGTAATTTCACCATCACTCATTACATAGATCCGATCACAAATCCCCATCAATTCTTGAATTTCTGAAGAAATCACCATGACTGCCAATCCATCTTTAGCCATACTTCCGATCAAATTGTAGATATCGTATTTGGCCCCTACATCTATTCCTCTTGTTGGTTCATCCAAAATCATAAATGTCATATCTCTAGAAAGCCATTTTGCCAAAACAACCTTTTGTTGGTTGCCACCGCTTATGTTTTGAACTTTGCTTTCAATTGAAGGTAATTTTATATTTAATTTTTTTACCATACTATTTGAAAGTTCTTTATCTTTCTTCATATTGATAATACCGTTTGATGTAATCATCTCCATATTAATCATAGAAATATTTTCTCGGATACTTCGGCACAAAACTAAACCTTCAACTTTTCTATCCTCATTAGAAAATGCAATTCCGGCCTTTATGGCATCCGACGGCTTTCTGATATCAATTTCGGAATTTTTAAGATACAACTTCCCTCCCCGTAAATCGTCTAATCCAAAAATAGCTCTTGCTACTTCTGTCCTTCCTGCACCCACCAATCCTGAAAAACCTACTATTTCTCCTTTATTAACATGGAATGATATATTTTTAAATTTTTTCCCTTGTAATCCTTCTGCACGAAAAATTTCTTTTCCTATATTTCGTATTCTTTCTGGATAAATGTTTGTCATCGCTCTGCCAACCATTTCTGTAATAATACGTTCCATATTGTAGTCCGAAATTTTTCCAGTACTGATTTTTTCTCCATCACGCATTATTGTTATTTCATCACTCATTTTAAAAACTTCATCCAATTTATGAGTAATGTAAATAATAGCAACACCTTTTTTCTTAAGTTTTTCTATTTCCCGAAACAAAGCTTCAATTTCCCGATCTGTGAGTGATGATGTAGGTTCATCCATAATAACCACGGAAGCATCCCTCGAAATTGCTTTAACAATTTCTACCATCTGCATTTCTGCTACAGTTAATGTTGACATTTTACGTGATGGTTCTAAGTGCATTCCAACTTCTTCCAATAATTTCTTTGCTTCTCTATTCATCTTTTTATCATCTACGAACCTTAATTTTGTCATTGGTTCACGATAGAGAAAAATATTTTCCGCAATTGTCATTTCCGGTATCGGACTTAACTCTTGCTGGATCATCGAAATTCCCATTTGAATCGCATCTCTTGGATTCAAATTTTTGATTATTTGTCCATCATATAAATACTCTCCTTGATCCATAGTGTAAGTGCCACAGACTATTTTCATAAGAGTTGACTTTCCAGCACCATTTTCTCCTAACAATGCATGAAATGTTCCACGTTCTACTGTAAAATCAATATCTTTTAATATTGGAATTCCACCGAAAGACTTTCCGATATGTTTTAATTCTAATACGTTTCCGCTCATCCACAAATCCCCCCTTTCATCTTATTTTGCTTAAAACGTTTTGTGTTTTTTCTAAAATTAGGCCTATTATTTTACTTTTTTGCGTATATACGTTACTTAAAACGTTTTAACTTGTAAGATGAATATATCATATATTTTCAAAATTCGCAAGTATTTTATATATTTTTGTCAAAAAATAACAAAGATCTCGAAAAATAATCTTTTATTTTCCAAGATCTTTGTTTATTATCACAGTACTTTATTTATTTTTATAGTTTACCAAGCTTCAAGGCATATTCTTTTAATTCTCTTAACCCTTCTCCAAGACTTCCCAGGTTTTCTGTGTCCAACGTACAGATGACTCGCTCACAGTTGTCTATCAACTGCTTCGCACGCGCCAGCTGTGCTTCAGAGAACTGTGTAAAGACCTTTTCTGACACCACTTCGACTGCCAATGCTTTTGCCGAAGGATAGTCAAGATCATTTTCCCACAGAATTCCCGCTGCAAAAGGGATACCTTCTCTTTGCAGACGCCGGAATACACCGGTTCCGGTGCCGTTTCCGGTCAAAACAAACACTCTTGGTTCGCCCTGTACCGCCGGAAGCTCCAGATCACCGGTCAGTTCATCGTAAGAACCGGTAGTCATCTGATACAGTTTAGGAATGTAACCTTCCGTGAAAATCTCCTCCGGTGTTCCGAAGCGGTCCACCCGGTCGCCGCGGACGCAGGCAATCTTATCGGAAATCCGTCCTGCCAGATCCAGTTCATGAAGGGACATGATGACCGACAGTTTTCTTGTCCGGGACATATTTTGTATAATGGAAAGAAATTCCAGCTTATAGCGGATGTCCAGAAAAGAAGTCGGTTCATCCAGGACGATGATATCCGGCTGCTGGCAAAGTGCTCTGGCGAGCATAACCCGTTGTTTCTGTCCGTCACTGGTTTTCGTAAAATCCCGCTCCGCCAATTCTTCAATATGAACCAGCCTCATGGATTCGTCTACGATCTTCCATTCTTCCTCAGAAAGGACGCCAAATTTTCCCGTATAGGGATACCGTCCCGTAGACACCACATCTCTGCAGTTCATCATCTCCGGCCGAACCCGCTCTGTCAGTACCACAGACAGCTTCTTAGAAAGCTCTCTGCCGCTTAATTCTTCCATGTTACTTCCATCCAGCACAGCCACACCTCCAAGAGGTTTTAACTGCCGGATAATATTTTTCAGAATCGTTGTCTTACCTGCTCCGTTAGGTCCAATCAGCGTCAGAATCTCTCCTTTTTTCACGCTGAGTTCAATGTCTTTGATTAACGGTACTCCATGATAGCCAACGGTCAGTCCTTTGGTATAAAAATAAAATTCTTCCATGATCCTACTCCGCCTTCTCTTTCTTCCGGTGAATCATAATATAGATCACCACCGGAGCACCGAATACTGCCGTCACTGTACTGATGGACAACTCTGTAGGGGCAAACATGGTTCTCGCCAGCAAATCGCAGAAAAGACAGAATGTCGCGCCCCCCAGAAAGCAGGCAGGAATCATAAGAATGGGTTTTGCCGTTCCAAACAGATTCTTTACCAGATGAGGAACCGCAATTCCAACGAAGGATACAGGACCTGCAAATGCCGTCACGCAGGCAGATAATACGCTGGATAAAAGCACCAGAAGGATCCGGAACATCTGCACATTAAGGCCCATATTTTTCGCATAGGATTCTCCCATCTGATAGGCACTTAATGGCTTAGACAGCAGGAAAATCCAAATCAAAGTGACACCTGTCACAATTGCCATAATTGACACATTATTCCAGGTAATGCCGGAAAAACTTCCCTTGGACCAGTTATGTAAATTCACAATGTCCGCGTCATCCGCAAAGGTAACAATAAAATCCGTAATAGCCGAGCAGATATAACCAATCATAACACCGCTGACAATGAGCATGGACATCTGATCCATCACCCTCGACATAAGGATGACAAATCCCATACAGATCATAGCTCCCACAAATGCGGCAATAATCATGAGCCAGGAGCTTAATTTCAGAGCATTTCCAAGAGATGCCACCATGACTAAAGACACCATCAGCTTTGCACCAGAGGAAATACCCAAAGTAAAAGGTCCCGCAATGGGGTTATGAAAAAAAGTCTGCAGAAGATAACCAGACAGCGCCAGACCGCCACCCAGGATTGCTGCCGCCAGCGCTCTCGGGAAACGGATACCCATCACAATATCCGTATAAACATCATCTGCTCCATTTCCAAACAAAATCTTCGGAATTTCTGTCACCGGAATGTTCACACTTCCAATGCATACATTCAACACCAGAAACACCAATACCAGTACCAGCAAAATTGCAAATGCGGCAGTATATCTGCCCTGTCTTTTCTTCATAGTATCACTCCAGTTTATAGAGATAAGTAAGATCTGCATCATCCCCGATCAGCATCTTGTGAATATCCGAGGTAATGGTTCCCAGCTCCATCGTGGACTGGTACAGATTCTTCGTCGTACAGTATACATTTCCATCCTGTACCGCTTTGAACTTCTCCAACATAGGACTCTTCCCTGTCAGATCTGACAGAGTCTGCATGCCTCCATCAATAGTACTGTTATAGATAATATAGTCTGCATCTTTCGCCCCTGCATAGAACTCTTCCATCTGCATGGACATGGTGGAAGCCACATCATCTTCATCACCCAGTTTATCAAAAATGTATTTGCCGCCTGCCAGTTCAATCATCTTTGGCAGATAATCCGCAGACTTCCGGACATTGACCTCTCCGTTGGTCGTAATATAAAAAAATGCAACGGTCTTTCCGGTCTCTTCCTCCTCACCGATGGATGCAAAGGCTTCATTTTCTGCTGCGAAAGCCTCCTCCGCTTCCTTTTCATGTCCCGTCAGAAGTCCATAAAGTTTCACCCATTCTGTACGTCCAAGTGGATTTTTCTCATAACTGGAGTGATCTGTCAAGACCGGAACGCCAAATTTCTCCAGCTGTTCCTTCACTTCCGGTGTATGGGAAATCATGGTATTTTCAATGGCAAGCTCACAGTTTTCTGACAGAATCTGCTCATAGTCCGGTGCAGAGTATTTTCCTGCATAGAGAATATCTCCTGCCTCCATCGCCTCTTTTGCCGCTTCAATGTACCAGGAGTCTGCTTTTAATGCACTGAACCGTACACTATCCAGAGCATCCAGTGACACAAACATATCCATAACAGAAGATGCCACCAGATATATATTATGTAATGGCTGCTGAAGTACTGTAATATCTTTGGAAAGGTCATCCGGTGCGGTTTTTCCTTCCGGCACCACCAGATACTGTCCGTCATCCGCAATCGTTACCAACGCATATCCATCCTGATAATAATCCACGGAAAACTCTTCCGCATACTCCAGTTCCATACTGTGGTCATATTCAAGTTCTTTGCTGATCTCTGTATTCTTCTCGGACATTCTGCCTGCAGAACCACAGGCCGTCAGTGAAATTGCCAGTACCGCACTTACGATACCTGCTGCTATTTTCTTCTTCATCACATTTTCTTCGCTTTCTTCTTTTTAACCAGAACAATCGTCACAGCTGCTGCAACGATCACCACCAACATGATGATTCTCTGTTGGGTTACCACTGATTTTTCTGATTTCAAAGAGGCGCTGTCAAAGGTCAGTGTATATTCGATTTCATGTGGAACGCTCATGGCTGTCGTATCCGCAACTACTTCCATGGGTTCATCAAATACGGTCACCGGAATCTGAAAAACGGAATTGCCCTCCTCATTGACCGGGTCATACTGTACATCTCCCACTTTCATATAATCGTAATGAGAACTGCTCCACTCAATCCGGGCCGTTGCCTGTCCATTTTCAACGGTCAGGATAGCCGGAGAACTGATGGTTGCACGACCACTGCCGCCTTCCAGTGTTACATCTACTGCATATTTTCCATCTGCGAGATCAGATGAGACGGATTCTGTACTGCTTTCCGCAGCCTGAACCGCCATATTCTGTGATCCGGCACCTGTTGCAAGAAGAACTGCTGCCAGCAGAATTCCTGCCGTTTTTGTCAAAATAGTTTTCATTTTCATACTTTTTCCTCCATAGCACAACGACCCGGGCTAGGCCCGGGCCGTCGGTATCACAGTTCTTTTGCTACTGTTCTTCTATTTTTTCCGGATTGGAAACACTTACTTTGTGATCATACCAGGTTCCTTTTGTTCCGATCAATGCCAGATCAAACTCTTCATCGAGCGCTGGAACCGGAACATCAAACCCGTTCACTTCTTCGGTCATACCATCGCTGTAGGTAACCGTATCTGTGGTCGGCTGCAGAAGCTCTGCGCCTTCCTTCTGAGCATCCTCTGCAAGTCCCGGATAGAGATTCACAATATTCTTGGACGGCATTGATACATGAATCGTCATAATGCCATCTTTTACCGTCAGAGTTCCTTTTCCTTCACATGCTTCATTTACATGGAACATGCTGCTGTCTGTATCAAATTCTGCTGTATAGGTTCCATCTTCCAGTACTGCTGCTGCAGTCTTTTCTTCCGTTTCTTCCTGAGCATCCGCCTCGTCCGATGTCTGCTCCTCCGTCAGAGCATCCGTGCCTTCCTGCTCCTCTGCAGGTGCCTCGGTCGCCGCTTCACTCTCTGCCGCCGGCGTCTTACTGCCTCCGCAGCCTGTCACCAGTGCGCAGCTCATTACCGTCATTCCTAATAATGCGATGATTTTCTTCTTCATTTCCAGTCTTCTTTCCTAGTTCTGATTACTCGTTAATGGCTGCTGCCGTATGAGCAACATAGAGTTCCTGAACAGCCGGAATCTCACCAAGGCCAGCGATCTGAGTATCTACGTTTTCAAATTTTCCGGAAGCCTCAAACTGGCTCTTCCAGGAATCATCATCATCGCCTGCCATATCGTTGTTTGCATGATCGCCTGCTACTACCATCAGCGGACGAAGAATTACTTTGGTGTAACCTGCATCGGCAACTGCCTGAATAACGTTCTCACAAGCAGTCTCTTCCGGCTCACCCTCTACAGTTCCGATAAATACGTTCTCATAGCCAAGTTCTCCCATCTGGGACTGCATCTGGCTGTAGGAAACTTTTGCAGTATGGGAAGTACCATGTCCCATGAATACAAATGCAACACCGTCTTCTTTTGCAGCGTCAAGGCTGTCATAACCTGCAGTCTTTACTGCCTCAGCAGTGATATCTTCTGCAACTGCTTTTTTATCATCATTCACTACGGTAGCGTCATCTCCAACTTCACCAAGCAACGGCTCAGCAACTTTTACAGACTCAAATTTATCTTCGTATGCTGCAACTGCCTCGCACAGCTCATCATACTCTGCACCATGCATCAGATGGGTCGGCTGAACAACCAGGTTCTTAACACCGTTTGCTACTGCGCGATCCAGTGCCTGATCCATATTATCAATAGCTTCGCCATCACGTGCCTGTACATGGTTGATGATGATCTGAGCGGTAAATGCTCTTCTTACAGACCAGTCCGGATTTGCTTCCTGAAGGGCATCCTCGACACCTTTGATATCAGCTACACGGCTGTCATTGAAGGAAGTTCCGAAGCTTGCCACCAGAATCTCGTTCTCACCGATCTCATCCTGGTTACGCGGATCATCTTTGGAAGCATCACCGGTGTCACGTCCGAAGTAGTCCGGATCTGCGTTCTCGCCCTCGACCAGTTCTTTCTGCGCGTCGGTCAGAGCATCCCATGCTTCTTTGGCTGCCTTGCAGTCTTCGTCAGTAGTATCGGTTCTCTCCTGAACGTAGATTTTGTCAATCAGAGCTGCTACATTGTCAGCTGCTGCCTGATCTGCATCCTCGTCTGCTGCTTCTGCAGTATCGTCTGCCTCAGTGGTCTCCTCTGCTGCAGTATCATCTGCTGCCTCAGTAGTCTCCTCTGCTGCAGTATCCGTTGCCGTACTGCTGCTTCCACATCCATTTACCATGGTTGCTGTCATTGCTGCTACGCAAAGCATTACTACAAGTTTCTTTTTCATCTTAATCTCTCCCTTATGATAAGAAATTTTTTTGTAAGTAATTGAAAATTCGAACATACTCGGGAGAAATAAAAAATCCAACGCATGAGAATGCAGCTGGATTGTATAGAAAAATATATTTTTCGGTACAATCAAACCTCGTGACCTGGAATAAAAAAACGTTTTTGTTTCTTTCCCGTACCGCAGCTGGCAGGTCTCCTGGCTTTCAGCTTTTCCACACCGATCGTCTTCCCAAGTCCATGACTGACCCAGTGACATTATGATCATGCAACGCTGTATACAGTGACGAGCTCCGCACAGGCTTTTCACCTGTTTCCCTATTCTCCGTAAAAACGGCACCAACTACTTCTTATTCTATTTTCGAATCACTTAACATATGTACTATACCACTTTATCTCAGATACAGCAACCTCTTTTTTCGCGGCAGGATATTCTCCTGCCGCTGCTCTATTCTGCAATGAAAATCACAGCATACTCTCCGGCTTAAAAAGAGATTTTACATGATCAATCTCTTCTTTTGATGCCTTTTCCGCCGGAACATAATAAGATTTTTCCCGGGCAATCTGATATAACTGCTCCTGTGCGGTCTCTGCCTTGTTCCTCATCTGTTTGAGGGTCTGTTTTAACTGCGGATCCTCACTTTGGGAAATATATTCCGCATACATTTTCAATTCTCCATTGATGCCGGTCAGCGCATCACTGACCATGGTTTTTTCATTCATCATCCTGTACGCCCTCCTAATTTAAAAATCCCATCAACTGCTGTTTATTCTCTTTTGCTGACTGAGCTGCCTGCTGGAAATACTGTTTCACACGGCTGTCAGTTGCATTTTCCGCGTAAGTCTCAAATTTTGCCTTACAGGTTTCGCTTCCGCCGATGAGATGGCGAAGATTCTGGACATCCAGTTCTGATAACTGTGACATAAAAAATACCTCCTTGTTTTCCATACTCCTGACTACGATTCCAGTATGTGAAAACAGAGAGGTATTTATACCTGACAAATACAGGTTACAGTTCCTCGTAAAGCTGTTCGTACTGCTTTGCAGAATGTTCCCATGAAAAGTCTGCATTCATCGCGCGTTCTACCATCTTATTCCAGGATTTTCTCCTGTCATAGTAGATCTCCTCGCCATAACGAATTGCTTCGAGCATTTCGTGGGCATTGTAATTTGTAAAGGAAATTCCGGTTCCGGTCTCTTCATATTCATTATAGGGTTCTACTGTATCTTTCAGTCCGCCGGTCTCTCTGACGATCGGAAGAGAACCGTATCTCAGGCTCATAAGCTGACTTAAACCGCACGGTTCGAAAAGGGACGGCATCAGGAATGCATCACTGGCTGCATATATCTTATGTGACATTTCATCCGAATAATAGATGCAGGCAGCTACCTTATCCCCATATTTCCACGCGAAATGACGAAACATATTTTCATAACGTTCCTCACCAGTTCCGAGTACAACAATCTGCACCGCATCCTGGCACAATTCATCCATAATACGATCAATAAGATCGAATCCCTTCTGATCGGTCAGTCTGGAGACGATACCAATCATCATGACTTTCTTGTCCTGCGGAAGTCCCAGCTCTTTCTGCAGTGCAAGTTTATTTTTTACTTTATTCAGACGGAAGTTGCCAACACTGTACCGCGCACTGATCTTCTGATCTGTCTGCGGATTCCACTCCTTATAATCAAGTCCGTTCACAATTCCCTTAAGTTCACCGGACCGGGCTCTCATCAGGCCATCCAGATGTTCCCCGTAGAACGGAGTCTTAATCTCCTCCGCATAAGTATTGCTGACCGTTGTAATCCGGTCTGCATAAACAATGCCGCCTTTCAGATAATTTGCGTCACCAAACGCCTCCAGTTTGTCCGGCGTAAAATATGACATATCCAGTCCTGTCGCATCCTGTACTGTCTCGATATTCCAGATTCCCTGAAACTTCAGGTTATGGATTGTCATTACGGATTTCATATTCACATAAAATCCGCCTTCATGAAAGCTGTCTTTTAAATAGACGGGTACCAGTCCGGTCTGCCAGTCATGACAGTGTACAATATCCGGCTGATATCCTACCACTGGCAGGATTGATAATGCCGCCTTTGAAAAGAAAGCAAATTTTTCCACATCCTCATGGATATATCCGTATGGTTTCTCACCGGCAAAATAGTATTCATTGTCAATAAAATAATACTGTATGCCGTCATACTTCATCTCCATAATTCCCACATATTGACTTCTCCAGGCCATATCCATATAAAAACTGGTGACGAAATTCATCTTTTCTTTCCATTCCGGTTTAATACACTTATAATTGGGAATGATCACTCTGACTTCATATTTTTCTTTATCAAATGCTTTCGGCAGTGAACCGACTACGTCTGCAAGGCCCCCTGTCTTTACAAATGGCACACACTCCGATGCAATAAATAATATTTTCTTCATTTCATGCACCCCTCCGGTTTTTAACAACATTATAACTCACCGGTGGTATCTTTGAAAGCAATTTTCACAAATTATGCCTGTTTTTTATAGTCCAGTCGTATTTTATCCGCAATCAGGGCAATAAACTCTGAATTTGTCGGTTTTCCTTTTCCAACGCTCACGGTATATCCGAACAATCGGTCAATCGTATCCATCTTTCCTCTGCTCCATGCAACTTCTATAGCATGCCGGATTGCACGCTCCACCCTGCTTGGTGTTGTCTGATGTCTCTTCGCAATCGTTGGATAAAGGATCTTGGTTATAGAATTCAGCATATTCATATCTTCGACTGCCATCATAATAGCATCTCTTAAGTACTGGTATCCTTTAATATGTGCAGGAACTCCAATCTCATGAATCATATCCGTAACATCCGTTTCCAAATTTCGCGTCTGGTAGACTGCTTTCGTCTCATAGGGTTCGATTTTTTTGATTTCTGCTTTTTTCCGCTGTCTGTTTTTAAGGTTCTGAATGCGGTTCAGAAGCATTTCATGATCAAATGGCTTCATAATGTAATAACTGGCTCCCAGTAAAAACGCATCTTCCGTAATCCGTTCCTGTCCGATCGCTGAAATGACTACAAACTCAGGCTTCTTCTGAAGAGTCTTATCCTGTCCGATCTTCTCCATCACGGAAAGTCCATCCAATTTCGGCATAATAATGTCCAGCAGTACAATATCCGGCTCTTTCTCTTTAATCATCCGACAGGTTTCTTCTCCGTTATGGGCGATTCCGACGACTGCAAAATCGGAATCCTGCTTCAGTATATGATCAAGGATTTCTGCCATCCTCTCATTATCATCCGCAATAGCCACATTCCACCTGCTCATTCATAGCCCTCCTTTTTCCCATTTTCCTAGTCTCCTTTCTACGGCATTATACATAATTCCTCAACATCCATAGAAAAATTATAAAAAAGTAGTTTCATTCTTACAAGTATTATTTATCTGACTTTTTCGACAAATGCGTTAAGATTTCGCAAATTTTTTTGCAAAAAGAAACAGGCTGTCTGATTTGACAGTCTGTTTCTTTTTATTCATTATTTATTCCTGTTCCTGCGGAACCTCTTTTTTCTTTTTCCAGAAATAAAATCTATGCCAGCGCTCTTTACGCGTCTTCTTACTGGTACCGTATACCATCAGATAGAATACCGGCATCAGAAGAAGAATCAGCAGCGTGGAAGCCACAAGACCTCCGATAATAACCAGCGCCATTCCCTGCATCATAACAGCGCTTTCGCCGCCAATACCAAGGGCACTTGGTGTCATGGAAATAATGGTGGTCAGGGTTGTGATCAGAATCGGGCGAAGTCTCGTCTTACCGGATTCGATCAGGGCATCCTCAATATCCATTCTGCGGCGCAGCATATTCACACCATCGACATAGAGAATACCATTATTTACAACCGTACCAACCAAAGTCAGCACGCCCATCAAACCTACCATACTGAAGTCTGTACCACTTAAGAATACTAATCCAAACGCACCGATCAGACTGAATGGGATACTTAACATAACCATCAAAGAGAACTTTGGAGACTCAAACTGCATGGCCATAACAAGGAATACCAGGAATAATGCCATTGCAATGGCTTTTCCCATATCTCCGAACATATCATCCTGCATCTTATCCATCATGGTCTCTGCCTCACCTACACTGTCCGGCAGATCCAGCGTATTCAGGAACTCATCCATGGCATCCTGGATATCTGCTTTGTCATCAGAAAGGCAGGTAGCACTTACTGTAACGGTGTATTTTCCATCCATCTTCATAATGGTCTGGGCTGCATCTGTATATTCCAGTGTTGCCATTTCAGAAAGGGGCACGCCTGCTACCTCTGTATCCAACAGCTGGGTGGCATTATCATAGGTTCCTTCCGGGAAAGAAAGATCTACATCATATTCTTCCCCATCCGATGTAACAGTCATGGCTTTTGTACCACTTAAGGTACTGTAAAGCATTCCGCCTACCTGCGTCGGTGTCAGTCCATGACTCATGGCACTTAACGGATCCACTACCACCCGAAGCTGCGTCGTGGACGCTCCTGCATCGGTAGACACATTCAGTACACCTGGAATATTCCATGCTGCATCCTGAATCATTTCTGATGCATCTTTCACATCTTCCAGATTCACAGAACCAACGGTCAGAGTTGCACCGGAACCTGTCGTACTGCTGCCCATGGACATGGAACTGGACATGGTGATATCAAGCTGCATATCCGAAACATTCTTTGTATCCTGCACCCATTGATCGACAACTTCCTGAGTCGTCATCTTTCTGTCATCTTTCAAGGTTGCGGAAATGGTTGCAGAACCTGCGGAAGCCGTCAACGTATAGCTTTCCACATTTTCATCTGCTGCCACCAGATCTTCAATCTGGACGATTTGCTCATTGACTACCTCGACACGGGTTCCCGGCCGGAACGTAGCAGTCACAGAGATCATTCCTTCATCCATGGTCGGCATGGAAACAATATTTGTCATGCTCAGAATCCAGAAAGAAGCCACCAGCAGAAGCACAGCTGTCAGAAGGCAGGTTTTCTTCTTATGCAGAAGTTTCCGCTCCACATGATCGTATTTTTCTTTGATTTTATCAAGGAAGACATTCAGCCGCAGTTCCTTTTTCTGTGTTGGTTTATACAGTTTAAAGAACAGCGGAACCAGTGTAATCGCAGAAATCAGGGAAGCTACCATCGAAAATACAATGGTCAGACCCAGCTGCATGAAAATCTGTCCTGTCATACCGCCCGAGAAGCAAAGAGGCAGATAAACAACAACGGTTGTAATCGTAGATGCCACGATGGATGCTACTACCTCCGTCGTACCCTGCAGCGCTGCTTCTGAAAAATCCGGTACCCGGTCATTAGCACGGAAACAGCTCTCAATCACGACACTGGAACTGTCGACCATCATACCGATGGCAATCACCAGACCTCCCAGAGTCATGATATTCAGAGAAAATCCCATCATTGACATGACAATCACTGTCATCAACAAAGAGATCGGCATGGAGCATCCGACGATAATCGACGCTTTCCAATCTCCGAAAAAGATAAACAGTACAATCATGGAAAGGATAACACCCAGTGCCAAAGTGCTTCCAACAGAACTAAGAGATTCCATAATCATATCGGAGGCATCATAGGTAGCCGCAACTACAATGTTATCATTTTGCTCCTGAATATCATTCATGGTTTCTTTTACAGAATTTACCATGCCGATAGTGCTGGCACTCTGGTTCTTGGTCATGCTGACCGTTACTGTGTCTTCTCCATTGTATCTTGCGATGCTATCTGCATCTTTCACAGTCCATTCTACATCTGCCACATCAGACAGCTGAATCAGGCTTCCCGTTGCTGTGCGCAACGGAATCTTCCGGAGTGCCTGCACGGTATCTGTATCAGCTGTACTGATCACACTGATGGACTGACTGCCCTGATCTACAGAACCAAGGGGGATCGTAAAGTCAGAGGCTTTCATGTACTGGGCAATGGAGTTCATATCCAGTCCGTACTGATTCATCTCGTCTCTATTAAGTTCTACCTTTATATGCTGTTCCTGACCTCCAGATACGGTTACCTGCGCCACCGTACTCAGTGCTTCCAGTTCCGGAACCACATCCTGCTTTACAAATGCAAGTGCATCTGTTCCGTCCGTTGTGCTGACAGAATAAGAAATACTCGGCATAGAATCCATGTTCATCTCGATGATCATCGGATCCTGCGCATCATCCGGCAGATCTCCCTTTACCTGGTCAAGTGCTGCCCTCAAATCAAGATAGGCATCATTCACATTCTGGTCATAATCATACTGCAGAAGAACCATAGAAACATTTTCCATGGAACGCGAAGTAATAGATTTTACACCACTTAAACTTCCTGCCTTATCCTCAATAATACTGGTAACCAGATCATCTACCGACTCGGAATCCGCACCTGGATAGACCGTATATACGATCTTCATCGGCATTTCCATATCCGGCATCAGTTCCAGACGAAGCCCCATCAGAGATGAAAATCCGAAAACAAACAGTGCCAGAACCGCCAGAAGTGTGGATACAGGTCGTTTTAATACTAACCTCGTCAATCGATTCATTATTCAGCAGCCTCCTCATCTGAAGCACTGTTGTCAGTTTTCTCATTTTCAGCCGCTGCATCTGCGGGTGTATCCTCTGTAGCCTCTTCTTTCGCTGCGTCTTCTTCCTGCTCCGGCGATGCCACCGATTCGCCGTTCAGAGACACGATCTCGGCATCTGCACCATTTCTCAGCTTGGAAGACCAGTTGCTGACTACCAGGCTGTCTGCGTCAAGTCCATCTTCGATAATCGCATGGTCATCATCCATAAGGCCTACCGTGACCGAAGTACGCACCAGTTTATTATCTACCACACAGTAAACATAGGCATCTCCTCCGGAAAAATAAAGAGCATCGAAGGGAACCAGCGTACTGCCGTCTTCTTTCTCGGTAGTTGCACTGACTTTCACAGATACACCATTCGGAAGTTTATCCCCTGCTCCAGGAATGGTTGCTTTCACCTGGAAGAGCTTCGTCTGCTGTCCTGCCATGGTTCCAATCTCTGTGATAGTGCCGTCAAAAGTCTCTCCATTTCTCTCTACGGTCACATGGTCACCTACATTCATCGTATTCTTTGCCTTTTCTGTTACATTGAAGGTAACCGTCATGGAATCTTTATTGGAAATAATGTAAGCCGGATTTCCAGCTGCTGCCATATCTTCTTTCTTTACATTGGCTGCCTCTACCACACCACTGATCGGTGCTTTCACCGTATAGAAATCTAACTGCATCTTTGCAGAATCCACGCCAACAGATGCTGCCTGAAGCTGTGCGACGTATGTAGCGTCGGTCTCCGGGTAAACTTCGTTCTGGGTAATGGAGTAGGTCTGCTCTGCAGTGTTCAGGTTATCCTGAATCGTATCTTTTCCATCTTTCAGCTGCTCAATACCGGATTTTAACTGGGTCTTGCCACTCTCGATGGAATTTAATGCTGCCTGAGCAGTGCTTAAGCCCTGTTTCGCAATGGCAAGCTGGGAAGAAGTGGCTGTAATTTCAGTTGTCGTATCTTTAATAGTTTCGGTTAAAGCAGCTACATCTTTTGTAAGCTCTTCTTTTTCTTTCTGTAAATCTGTTTTTTCTTCACTATCATCAGTCAAAGTTCCAAGTTTATCATCAATTTCCTGAATTCTCTTTGTTTTAGTATCACTACTCTCCTGTGCATCTGCAAGTGCATTTTTCTGCACCCCCAACGCCTCTGTCAACTGATCTACTGTAGCTTGCGTCGTTGTTACCTGTTTAGACGCAGTTCCTTTCTGCTCCCGCAGTTTATCCAGATCGTCTTCCATATCATCAATGCTGTCGTCCGCATCACTCAGTTTTTCTTTTAACTGGCGGATCTGCTCTTCTGTCTGATAATTCTGCAGATCTCGTGATCCACTGGTAGCCGCGGTCACTCCTGCCTCTGCCTGACTATAAGAAGCTTCTGCACTCTTCATCTGAAGCTGAGCTGCCTCATCATCGATTTTAAACAGCACATCGCCTTCCTTTACCGTATCTCCCACCTCAAAATAGGCAGCAGTAACTGTTCCGGATACTTTCGGAGTCACATATACCTGCTGCTGTGGTTCTACCGTTCCTATGTAAGTTGTATCATTTGTCAGCTCTCCTGTCGTAGGATTTTCCACCTCTACAGCAACCTTGCTGATCTCTGTCTTTTCTTCTTTTTTACCACAGGCAACTGTGGACATACTCAGAGTCATAATGATTCCCATTGCTATGAGTCTTTTTCTATTCATTCTCGTCATTCCTCCTTGTTTCGTTATTTTAGCCTCGCCCAGATTATACCAGTTTTTTTAACAAAATATAAATTTATGTCACATGAAATTCTTTTTTTTATTCATACTCCGTTCACAATCATTCTATATGATATTGTACAATTGTTAAACTGCAATTTATAAATCATTTTAAGTGAGGTGTATCTATGTTTCATATTTTAGTTGTCGAAGACGATCAGGCCCTGAACAAATTAATCTGCAGGGTTTTAAATAAAAATGGCTATGAGACTTCCGTTGCTTTTGATGGAGAGCAGGCACTCGAAATGCTGGATCAGACCTATATTGATCTCATTGTCACTGATCTGATGATGCCGCGCATGGATGGATATGATCTGACCAAAGCACTCCGTGACAGCGGTTATCAGCTCCCGATTCTGGTCGTGACTGCCAAAGATACTTTTCCGGATAAGGCAAAAGGATTTAAACTCGGCATTGACGACTACATGGTAAAACCCATTGATGTCAATGAACTGCTCCTCCGTGTGGAAGCACTCCTCCGCCGGGCAAAAATTATCTATGAAAAAAAGCTGGAGTTCGACCACGTCTGCCTGGATTATATTAACCTGACCGTTACGATCGATGAAAAATCCCAGATTCTTCCACAGAAAGAGTTTCAGCTTCTTTATAAACTGCTCTCTTTCCCGAACCATACTTTTACCAGACAACAGATTATGGACGAGCTGTGGGGTTACGATTCCGAAACGGATATCCGTACGGTAGATGTGCATATCAACCGTCTGCGGGATCGTTTCCGGGATATTCCTTATTTTCAGATTCAGACCGTCCGGGGTCTTGGATATAAGGGGATCATCGAAAAATGAAAAAGAATTTTTATTCCATCTGGATGAGAGTTGTTCTCTGCTGTTTCTGGGTAATGATCTGTACTTTCCTGATTATCGGATTTACCATCCATTTTATGAACCGGTTAAATATATGGAATTTATTTCCACTTCCGATCACCGGTCTGCATTTCATTATCCTGCTGGCTCTTGTTGCACTAGTTCTCGGAATGTTTATCAGCGTGTTCATTTTCCGCTATGCGCTGAATCCCGTTTCCGAGCTTTCGAAAGCTATGCAGAAAGTGGCCGACGGTGATTATACGGTAAAATTGGATGTTCCCGGAAACAAAAGCGAGATTTACGAACTTTTAAACAATTTTAATGTGATGGTACAGGAGCTGAATAGTACGGAAACATTGCATTCTGACTTTATCTCTAATGTTTCCCATGAGTTCAAGACCCCCCTTGCCACCATCACCGGCTATGCGACTCTCCTGCAGGACGACACCCTCACGCCCCAGGAACGGAATGAATATATAGAAACCATCATTACCAGTGCAAGAGAGCTTTCCAAAATGACAGGAAATATTTTGAGCCTTTCCCGCCTGGAAAATCAGACTATTATCACTGATCAGGAAGATTTCCGGGTGGATGAACAGATCCGTTGGATCATCTTAAGAGCCGAATCCGCCTGGTCTGCAAAGAATCTGGTTCTTGAACCGGAGCTTGATAAAATCACATGGTATGGAAATCAGGAACTGACTTCCCATATCTGGAGTAATCTCATTGATAATGCTATCAAATTCACTCCAGCAGGAGGGGAAATTACCATCAAAGCCTCCATGGATGAAGAATGGCTGACGGTCAGTGTGCAGGATTCCGGTATCGGTATCCCACCGGATATTCAGTCCCGGATTTTCGACAAGTTTTATCAGGGTGATACGTCCCATAAGAAAAAGGGCAACGGTCTGGGACTTGCACTTGTCCATCAGATCGTCACCCTTTACGGTGGTCATATAACATTAGAAAGCATTCCGGATCTTGGCAGTACCTTTACCGTCTGCCTGCCGGCACATCCTTCTTCTGAGCTGGAATCTTCACTCCCTTTACCTTAAACATTCTCGCAGTAAATGGCGGCAGATCTGCATACAGGGTCTGCGGCCATTTTCTGTGTTCTTCATCTACAATACGGAAATTCTGATCCTCTGGTGATGTATTTCCGCCAAATTTCTTCCAGTCCGTGTTAAGCAGTTCTTCCAGTTCGTAATACATAGGCAGACCCACCGGAAAATCCTTCCAGAACTGATCTGATAGATTCATCACTGTCACAATGGTCTCTCCGCCAGCCCGGCGTTCCCATGCATAGGTCACATAATCTGCCGCATCTACTTCCAACCATTCAAAACAGTCCTGATTATATTCTCCATCATACAGTGCCCGTTCCTCCAGATAAAGATGCGCAAGCTTCGCATAGAAATGATGGAAGGCATCATGAAGTGGATACTTCAGGATATCCCAGTCCTGTTCCCTTGTCTCATCCCATTCACGAAACTGTGCGAATTCATTACCCATGAAATTCAGTTTCTTTCCTGGATGTGCATAGACATAGGTATAAAATGCCTTTGCCTGCGGGAATTTATTCTCATAATTTCCCCACATTTTCTGGATAATCGTGGCCTTGCCGTGTACTACTTCATCATGAGAGAAGGGCAGCAGGAACAGATCACTGTAAAAATACATCATGGAAAAGCTGAGTTTGTGATAGTCATAAGGGCGATACACCGGAGCTGTCTGGAAGAAGCGCAGTGTATCATTCATAAATCCCATATCCCATTTATAATCAAATCCCAGGCCATCGTATTCTGTCGGTGCCGTTACTTTCGGAAAATCTGTGGAATCCTCTGCCATCAGAATAGCAGACGGATGCAGCTTATGGAGGCCTGCATTCATATTTCTCAAAAATTCCACTGCACGCTCATTGACACCTCTTGCCGGATCACCATTCCAGTAAATGGCACGGCTGATGGCATCCATGCGGATTCCGTCAAAATGAAATTCTGTCAGCCAGTAATTCGCGGCACTCTGCAGAAAACTTCTGACTTCTCCACGACTGTGCATAAAATTCATCGTTCCCCACTCACTGTAGGCGGTATCCGGATGGGGAAACTCATATAGAGGCGTTCCGTCAAAATTCAGAAGACCATAATCATCCATAGCGAAGTGTACCGGCACAAAATCTGTAAACACACCTATTCCATTTTCATGACAGAGTTCTACCAGTTTTTTCAACTGCTGTGGCGTTCCATAACGGGACGTCGGTGCGAAAAATCCAGTATTCTGATATCCCCAGGAACAATCCGCCGGATGTTCCGATAATGGCAGAAATTCAATATAATTGAATCCCATTTTCTTCAGATAAGGAATCAGTTCTTCTGCCAGTTCTTCATAATTATACCAGCTGCCATCCTCTTTTTGTTTCCAGGAGCCTGCATGCAGCTCATAGATATTCATAGGATTGTTATAGTTCTTTTCCGTATTCTGGTTGTTAGTCCACTCATCATCTGCAAATTTCCAGTTTTCATCTACAATCCTGGATGCAAAACCCGGACGCAGTTCCATCAACATCCCATAAGGATCACAGTGATACACCACGTTCCCCTGTGCATCCGTGATTGCATATTTGTAATACATACCCGCTTCTGCATCCTGCACGGTTACTTCAAACACTCCGGGATTCTCTTTCTGTTTCATCTCCAGCAGTTCCCATCCGCTGAAATCTCCCTGCAGCTCCACCTTTGCTGCATTGGGTGCATAGACCCGGAATATGGCTCCCTTCTTTAATAGATGCGCACCAAAATATTTGTAGGCATAAAATACCTTTCCCTGTAAAAATTCCTGAAAATTCATACTTTTCCCCCGTATGAGCTTTTCTTTTATTGTATCGAAAATAATGGGGATATACAAGATACAAAGACAGGATTTTCGTCTTATTCCTGCAGAGCATTTCGAATGAGCTTCCGGCTCGCCTCCTGTTTCCCGTATGAGGATTTGAGCCTTCCGCTGATGATAGAATACCAAAGATTTCCGTTAAGAACTATCATGATCAGGTGAATTCACTTGACACTCCCCATAGCTAATGCTCATGTTCGGTAAAGAAGCAAACAGAAAAAAAGAGAAAGACTACCAGCCCCAAAACTATTCCATACAGTAAAGGGACAAGTTATACACTCCTTGTATTTAATGATTACGATAGAGAAAGCATAGAATAAATGATATAATTTTAAATGCCTTTATATGAACACTTAAAGTGCAGAAAAACAAGCAATTTCATAAATGTTATTATTTTGAGCGCAAATGTAAAGCAATGTTGATAGAAAAAATTGTTTATTTTATTTAAAATTGCTCTTAAAGGAGGACACAAAATGGAAATTGGAAATAAAATCAACCAATTAAGGAAACTTTCGGGAATGACACAAGAACAATTAGCAGAAAAACTTAACGTATCCAGACAGACTATTTCCAAATGGGAGTCAGATAGCACTTCCCCTGATTTAGAAAGTATCGTTAAAATAAGCAGAATTTTTCATGTGTCATTAAATGATTTGCTAAAGGAAGGAGAAGCAGGTGTGGCAAACAAAACTGATGAGCAAATAACTTTAGAAGATTTGATGAAAATAAATCTTCATAACAGAAAAATGACGCTGTTGCTAATTAGTGGTCTGATTTTTATTATGGTTAGCATATTAAATTTCGCCTATGTAATTGCGCTACAAAGCACAACACTTAGTACCCAGTATATGCTATACCGATATATCGTTACAGGACAATACGAAAATGCCCCTATTGATTATATGCGGTTAATGATACCGTCTA
>NZ_JAJEPS010000017.1:0-59248 GCF_020686965.1 Hominiventricola filiformis
CCCCCCCCCCCCCCCCCCCCCAATCCTCGGGCCACGTTGACCCGAAGTTTCGGCTTACTTTTCCTGTTCGTTTTTCTTCTCCGGCTTTTCGTGTTCCTTCTGCTGGCCCTTCCAGTCGTCCAGCAGCTTGATAATCTGGTCCTTCATTTCCCTCGGCGTAGTTTCCTTGCCGAAATACTTGCTCAGTTCCGCACCTGTCAAAATCACTTTGTCTACCTCCTTTTTGTCCTCCATCATAATGCCGTCGATCACGTCCCCGTTGAGTAGCTTCTTTTCGTCCAACTCACGCATACGCTTTGCCTGCGCCTGTGAAGGCGAGGACTGCTGGCTGTCAATGGCGACGGCGATATAGTTCTGGTTCTTCTTGCCGATATAGGAAAGCTCCACCGCCGTAGTAAAACCCAGCTTTTTTTCATCCATCAGCTTCATCAGGTCTGGAACCAGCTCATTGAGACGGATATACCGCTGCACCTGCTTGACGGCCATCTTGTTCCGCTCGGCCACGATCTCGTTGGAGCGTTTACCTGCGTCCTTCGGGTCAATCTGGCCCGAAGTGCGGGAGCCCTGGTGCTTGATGGCTTCAAGCTGCATTTTTAAGGCTTTGGCCCGCTCACTGGGGAGGATTTCTTCACGCTGGTTCAGATTGTCCTCCACCATCTGTGTGATGGCTTCATCATCTGTCAGGTTTCGGACGATACAGGGCATATCCGCATATCCGGCAAGCTCACTGGCTTTCTGGCGGCGGTGGCCGGACACGATCTCATAGCCGCCATCCTCACGGGGACGGACGATAGCGGGCTGGGTCACGCCCTTGTCCTTGACGCTGGACACCATAGCCCGCATTTCTTCATCATCCCGGACTTCAAAGGGATGGTTCTTGAAGGCGTGGAGTTCGTTCAGCTTGATATAGACGATCTGCTCCTTGCCCCGGCGTGGAGCATCCTTTGGCTTTTCGGGTCCTTTCGGAGCGGGAGCGGCCTGTATCGTTGGAGCCTTTTTTTTCTCCGGTTCCTTTTTGACCGCCTTTTCCGGTTTCTGTGCGGGAGCTTTGGACTTCGGGGCTGCGTCCTTGTCCTTATTTGCTTTCGGGGGACGGCCCCGGCGCTTCGGCTGTTCCGGCTCTTTGGGTTTTTCCTCTGCTTTTTTCGGAGCCTCCGGCTGCTTTTCCGGTTTCTCCGCTTTTGCCGGGTCAGGCTTTTCCACGCCGGGAGCTGCCGCCCGTTCCTCGACTTTCTTTTCCTTCATAATTTCAGCGAAGTTATAGACAGAAACCTGTGGGTTCTTTACCTCTGGTTCCGTCTTTTTTTCCGGCTTCGGGGAAACGGAAACCTTCCCCGGCTCTTTTGGGGGAGCGGGAGGCGTTTCCTTGCCCGGCCCGCTATCCGTTACCGGCTGTTCCGGCGTTTTTGTGGTTTTATCATCTGCCATAAGCATTTACCTCCTGTTTTTTGGCATGAAAAAAGGGGCTCAACTTTTCAGTCAAGCCCCCGTGGGAAGTTCCTCCTTTCTCCGCCATGATACAAAAATACCGCCCGTAGTCTCGTTTGGGCGGTACTTTGTGTAAGATTGGCAGTCCATTATTAAGTTTTTTATTATGTTCCCTTTGTACACCGTTGCAAGCGTTAGTGTTGTTCCAAAATACCCTTCTGTTGTCATACCTGTGAGAGCAGTTTGTGTCGATACGCTGACAAGATATTTTCTTATTTCATGAAGATAGTTTAATTCCAAAGTTGCCACATGAGAATTGACAATGTTTTTATCCAATTTCACCCTTCTTGTATGCCATGCAAACGCACTACCTGCGCCATTTTTCCCCACGCAAACTGTTCTTGCAATCCCCTCCGGTACAAGTGATGACTCGCCATAGATAATGTCATTCTCTTCTAATATGAACTTATCATCATTGACCGGTCCTAATCGATAAATTTCTCCATCGAAAATGTCTCTGTCATATATATTTCCAACGCCGATTACGTTAGTACCTTCACCATAATCTTCTTTACTAATATAGATTCCAGCATTATGGTCAATAACCATCTCTCCCAACTTACGCTGTTCCCAAACGAATGCAACTTTTTCATATCCATATAAAATTTTTCGCTGGTGAAGAGTGATGAGGTGGTCAAGAGTGGAGAAATATGATGAAATTCTCGCCCGTTCCTCTCTGGATGTTGGTATTGTAATCTGGATATCAGCCATTACATTATTCATCAACTTAGGATTACCAACATAGGAAACATATCTCTTTGCAACGTTGTTTAACACTTCTGCTACAGCCTTACTTGCCTCAACTTTGTCGGACAGCAAAACCCCGCAAACATTGGTACAATAGAACTTTCCATCCCTGAAATTGACTGTACCAGCATTGGCACCGTCTGTTGTCCAAGTGATTGCATCCTCGTACAAATAATCGCTATAGTACCCCATCAATCCATTATCTTTCGTCTGTGATGAGTAAACTGGATATGGCATCTCATCGCTTAATTCTTCTGACGTATCCGTTGCTGGAAGTACATATCCTCTAGTAACCATGAACATTTCAGAAACCTTACGCTGTTCCCAATCTTCTGTGTATCCCTTGAATCTAATTTTCGGTTTTCCCATGTTCATTAGCCCTCCATCTTTCTGATCAGATTGCTTAATGATGCTTCAATTTTTTCATCTGTTGAAGTAAGTTCTTTCAGAAGAGTAATAAATTCTGCCTGTGTTTTTTCTATCTCATCATCGGTAGTGGATATACTTGTCAGTAACTCATCTAGGTCAATCTCTTCTTCCTCCTCAAAGTTGTCTACATACCGAGGAATATTTAAGTTAAAGTCATTTTTCTCAATATCTTCAAAGCTGGCAAGATATGATTCTTTCTCAACGGTTTTTCTGTTTTTATAGAGCTCCATAACCGCATCAATGTGCTCATCGGTCATTGCATTCTGTTTTTTACCCTTTTCAAATTTCTGGGACGCATCAATAAATAAGACATCCCGTCCATCCCTATGTTTTTTCAGAACAACAATACAGGTCGGAATTGAGGTATTATAAAACAGGTTTGCCGGTAATCCAATTACTGCATAGATATTTCCTGCCCGCAGAAGTTTTTCTCTGATTTTTCCTTCTGCTGCGCCACGGAAAAGCACGCCATGCGGCAATACAATCGCCATGGTTCCTTTGCTCTTAAGGTGATACAAGCCATGGAGCAAAAATGCGTAATCTGCTTTTGATTTCGGGGCAAGCACTCCATACTCACTGAATCTTTCATCCTGCAGGAAACCGGCTGCTGCGCTCCACTTTGCAGAATATGGAGGATTCATAAGTACCATATTGAAATCAGTCTCTTCGCCAGTGGGCCAGTCTCCATCAAGCGTATCACCATTCCGAAGAACCTGATTCTCAGGAACAATTCCATGCAGGAACATGTTCATACGTGCAAGGTTAAAGGTAGAAGTATTAAGCTCCTGACCATAATATTTAATATAATCCGGCTCTGCTGCATATTTCTTTGCATTCAGCAAAAGTGATCCAGATCCCATACACGGATCATACACAGACAGCCCTTTTCTATTCTCCTGACCTGCAATCGCAATTCTGGTTAAAATCTTTGAAACTGCCTGCGGTGTATAGAATTCTCCTGCTTTCTTACCGGTCTCAGATGCGAACTGACCGATCAAATATTCATATGCATTCCCAAGAATTTCTGCATCTGAATTGAGCAGATCAGCCTTATCAATCTCTTTAATCAAATTAGAAATTGTATCGCTCTGCTTCTGATCCCCCGCACCCAGACGGCTGGAATACAAATCAATATCTGTGAACAGATCGACAAATAACGGATCGCTCTGCTCAATGTTATTGAACGCTTTCTGCAACTGCTCACGATTAAAAGAATTATTCCGAGCAGCATCAGCAAAGCAGGTGTAAGTCAGATCCGGTTCAATGACATAATGACACTCTGACTTTATCTGCTCTTTTAATTCTTCTGCACTCTCATCTTCCAGTGCTTCTTTATATGCATCTAAAGCTGCCTTCAAACTATCTGGTTTCTCATCATAAATCAGATCATAAACCTTAATCAAAAACGAGTCTGACAAATATTTGTAAAATACGATTCCGAGTAAATAATCTTTATACTCGTTTGCATCCATCTTAGACCGGAGAATATCCGCCCCGCTCCATAATACGCTGATTAAATCCTTGCTGTTTTCTAAATCTGCCATTTGTGTTCCTCCCTTTCAAATACATATCCCTATGAATTTCCATGTGTTTTATGTTTCCACTGTAATCTTCCCATAAATGATGTCCTATAAATCGGACTTTCTATGATTCAATGCAGTATGGACGGATCTTGTCCTCATTACAGATGGTGATATCACTTGCAAGACTGGTTTTCATGCTGGTTTCCTGCTCAATCTCCTGTCCGATGACCTTTACCGCCGACAGGTAGATGGAAAGAAGCGGGAAATCATATTCCTTTATGCTTTCATAAATCTCTTCATCGTCAGTCACAAAGCTTACCTTGCTTCCGGACACAAACTTTGGATTGCTCAACAGGATATTTTGGATCTCTTCTTTTGTGATATCCTTTTTTGTCACCGGAACAAAAAACCATTTCTTTACATCTTCCCGTTCCACCATGATTTCAAATGGTTCCTGATCCTGATAACCGCTTGATTCAATCCGCCAGCCAAAATCACTGTTCACGATCCCCAGTATCACCGGATGGAACAAATCTTTTCTGGCTGCCCGTACCGGTCTGTCTTCTTTATATTTTTTTGCATCATATCCGGCTGCAGTAAGCAGCTCCTCATAAGAAACTGCCCTTGTTGCTACCGCAATCTTCTTAATGGTGCCGATTGTGGGCGGATCCTCCATTTTCCCATTCGCATACTTATTAAGATATGCATAGGAAAGCGCACAGTCCTTGCTGAACTCTCTCTGCGTCCGCTCACCCCTCGCTTTTATCAGCATTTCCTTAAATGCTTCCTTATCAAAAGGAAAATCTGTAAATTCTGTTCTACGCATCTATTTACCCTCAAAAACTACAATAATCACGCCTTTATTTTACCATAGAGCACAGTTTTTTTCTATGAAATTATGTTTTATGTAGAAATGGTTTCATGTCCGTTTATGCTCTATTTATGTTTTATATGTTTATAAAACATATTTTTCGCTTGACATATTGTGTTTTATGTGTTTTATTATTATATAGAACATAGTTAATTGTGTTTTACGATATGTTTAATATGTTTTATATGTTTTTTACACACACAATGTATTTTCTGTTACGGATTATGTGTTTTCTGTCCTACATACTACTTGAAAGGGGGAATTTTCCGATGCGCTACATATCCGGGCATGTAAAAAAGGGACGGAAGACTTACTACTACGTAAAAGATACCCAGACAGGTTCCTTTGAAAAGTCCTGCACCAAATATCTGAAACATAAAATACTGCAGAACCGTTCCTTAAATACGGTAAACCGGATTGCATACACCCTTCCCTACTACATGAATTTTTTATCAGAACGGGAACTCACAATGATGGATGTTGCTAACATGAAATTTACAGACCAGTCAGAGCATTTCTACGACTTTTTGATGTATGTAAAAAACGGCATCCACACCGGCACTTACCGGGAAGTGAAAAACAACACGGCAAACTCCTATCTGCAGGCAGTATTTGGTCTCTACAATTTCCTTCACAGGTGCGGAGAGCTCCCCTATTTAAACGTCCTTGATGACCGGAACTTTTCCTACGTTTCACCGGTGGGTACAAATGTCTCCTCTACCTATACCGCCTATGACGGATATCTCCGCTCCAATGAGCACCAGTCAAGAGTAGCAACTAAAGAAGACATTGAACTGATCCTATCTGCCTGCCAAAACAACCGTGACCGGCTTTTAATCTCACTCATGGAAGAGACCGGTTTACGGATTGGAGAAGCCCTTGGCATCAAATACACGGAAGACATTGATTTTGACCACAAAAGAATCTTTGTCCGGTACCGCACGGACAACCAAAACCATGCCTATGCCAAAAATGCAGAGGAACGGTACATGCGGATCTCTGACAAAACCTTTCTGTTATTGAATGTGTATTTATCCGAGAATGCAGCCCTCTTTGAGAAGACGGATTATCTTTTCATTGTTCTTGTCGGAAAAACCAAAGGCCGTCCATTATCCGCAAACACGTTTTACTCTTCCCTGCAGACGATAGGGAAACATGCAGGGATCCATGTGACAAATCACATGCTCCGGCACTATTTTGCAGAGGAACGTAGAAAAGCGAACTGGGAAATTCTAACGATTTCAAAGTCGCTTGGACATAAGAACCTTGCAACAACGGAAAATTATCTCCACACCACAACGCAGGAGGTCGAGGATGCACAGGATTTATACCTTAAATCAGAAAGCACCAAAATAAATGTATCTGACTTCCTCTAAGCTTCCACTCTATCCTTTTTCGTCACCTTGTAAAGCCACTTGCAAGAACATTTCACTTCTTGACAAGGCTCTAAAAAAGGATCCGGGACAGCTAGGAGGAAGAAAGGTTACTTTTCTTACCAGATAAGATGGGAGGGCAGTATGGCTCAGTTAAAAATTCTGAATTTACACAACAATTTATACGAAGAAATGAGTGGTTCTCCCTCTGTTCTTGGAAAGAAACGGGACTACATTTACAGCTTTCTTACGGAACGGGGAATCGTTTCCCTCTCCGATGTATCCACCGACACACTGACGGCATTTATAAAGAGCGTCCGCCGGGATTTTTATTTCGATCAAAAGAAGATTTTCTCCTACAAAGGTGATCTCGAAACGGTATATTTTAATTTCATGAAGTTGGAGGGACATCCGCTGACACAGATCCCGTTACCGGAAAATACGAATCCACCCAAGCTCAAAAAGGCACTCATCTTTTTGATGGCATCTGGGATTATGGATCTCTCCGAAATTTCTGCCATGATCCGGAAAGATTACGAAGCATACTTATTGGAATCCGTTCCGGCAAAGGCTAACGAATACTTAAAAACACTGGATATCCTGAAGCTTTTCGATCTCCGAAAGCAGCCCTTCATAGATGGAATCTCCTATGAAAACCAGCTTCTCTATCTTGGGTACTACAAGGATCCCCAGATTGCACAGCGGTTTTACTATACGCAGACAAAGAAATTTCTCTATTTTGATTTTTCCCTTCCTGCACCGCTCACCTTAAAAAAGCAGATTTTCCTAATTCTAAAAGAGGATCTGTCCCACGCAGGGGAACGGACAATGCATTACATGATGCAGCACTATATTACGCCACTCCACTACCTATATGATTTTTGTGTACAGGAGAAAATCACCGATCTAAAGCAGGTACGAAAGGAACAGATACAGTCCTTTGAGCAATACCTTACCGATCACATGGACAGCATTTACAAAGGTGCTTCCACTGCAATGTACCGGGCAAGGAAGTTTTTATTTCTGGCTGACAAAAAACCCGACTTCACAGCCTCTGCATGGTTCATAGAGCATTTTGATTTAAGCCGCCGGGCAAACCCTACCAGAAATGTGGAAGCCTTCTATTTCGACGATATGAGCGCAGAAAACGGTATCTACTTTAAGCACTACATGCGATACCTGCTTGTGTTGTCCCCAAAATATTCCCTGCAGGGACTTCTGGAAAAATACTACAGTGCCAAGGAATTTATACGATTTCTGGAAAACCGGAATGGATCTCTTTCAGAAATCTCCTATCCGGACATCGAAAGCTATATCAATTGGAAGGATGCATCTAATTGCAGTCCCGTCACTTATAACAATGCGTTGACAAGGTTATCATTTTTCTTAACCTGTCTCCACACACGGGAACACTTACTTGTCCCATCCTTTCCATTTGAGCATTTTTACAAGAAAGCCTACTACTTACACCATGACCGGTCTGTTCCAGAAAGCATCATAGACAGGATTTTTACCGTGCTCCCGGATTTTCCAGAGACCATTGGACTTATATTTTTAACCCTATATTCCACCGGGCTTAGGATCAACGAAGTCTGTTCCCTACGAAAAGATGCACTCTTCATCCGTAATGGCACACACTGGTTATCGGTCTACCAATACAAGCTGAAAACGGACAAGGAAATCCCAATCCCGTCAGAGCTCTTCCGGCTCTTAAACCGGCACATAGAAGAACAGCAAAACCCTGCAGAATTTATCTTTACTGCCATCCAGCGCAAGGACCGACCCTATCAGGCATCTACTTTTGTAAAGCAGTTTAAGGCAACCCTTCTTCTATACGACCAGACACAGGATATTGTATTCCGCACCCACGATTTCAGGCACACGGTGGCAACGGATCTTTACTTCTCCGGTGCAGGCTTACAGACCACAAGAGCGTTTCTTGGACACTCCAGGGACGATATGACCAAGCAATACATTGACCACCTGCCAGGGCACATAGACAAGCTGCAGGAGCAATATTTCGAGGAGAATGACTCATGAGACTATATTTCAGGGATTTACCTTCTTATCAAAATTTGACAGAAGCGCAAAAGCTCCATCCCTTATATTCCCCGAACCTGTCCTTCAATCTGGACAGGCTCCCGGCAGCTCTGCGCAATGATTTTGCAGCCTTTATTTTTGACAGGGCAGAAGCCCTTTCCTACCTCTCCCTGCGCACAGAAGCCGAGCAGTTCCATTCTCTGGCAGACTTTATAACAGATTCCTGTCCCCTGCTTACAAAGCTCACAGAGCTTCCTCTGGAAGATCTGGAACACCGTCTAAAGCTCTGGATCCTCAAAACCGGCAAACGGCTCTCTTACACAAGAACCCGCGCTGATGCAGGACGAACCTACGTAGAAGACAATCCCGTCATCCGGTATCTGGCAAAGGCTTACCGCTATTTTCTTCCGCCTGTAAACACCGTCTTTTCCAAAGAAGATGACATTTGGGATCTGACTAAGATCCCCATAAGGCTCAGGGCTTCCCCTGCCAATGCCGTATCGAGCATCAATTTTACAAAAATTGAACAGCCGGATATCCGGAATGAAATCAAAGAATGTTGCCTATACAGGTTAAAACGAATGGCACTAAACACCGTTATGATGGAACTCTCTGCAGTGAATTTCCTATCAAAATTTCTGTCAGAGTATTTTCCAGAAATCACATCTTTGAAAAGCATGAAACGGGAACTGCTGGAAGAATATCTTTCCTACCTTTATCTGGAAAGCAAACGCAAAAAGGAATACCGATCTGAACTTTATCATCTGAAAACGGTATTTAACACCATTGGACGGCTCTTTTCCTACGACAATCTCCGTGGCATCTTCCTGAAAAGTGACTTTGAAAAGAGAAAGCACACGATTTACAAATGCTATTCCGATGCTGAACTTAATCGACTGCATTCCGGATACCGCTATTTGGACAAGCAGACCGCAAGGCTTCTCATCATCCACGAACTATTAGGACTTCGGATCTCCGATACTCTGACCATTCGGAAAAGTGATCTGATCCTTGGAGAGCATCCCCGGCTTTTCATTTCCCAGCAGAAAACCGGAAAGCCCTTTGAAAAGAAGCTAAACCCGGAAATACTTTCCCTGCTGTCTGCATCCATACATGAGACCTTTTCAAAGTACGGGGACTGCGAATATATCTTTGTATCCGACAAGGATCCATCAAAGCCTATGCAATATTCCGCACTCGCCTATCGGATGCGCACCATGATTGCAACTCTTAACCTTCGGGATGACCACGGGAAACTTTTTACGGTTGGGACTCATCTCTTCCGTCACACCTACGGAAAAAAGCTCTGTGACCTGCTAAACGATGATGCAACCATAGCCGCATTACTAGGACACGCTTCCCTTTCAAGCGTCAGCCACTACCGGCAGATGAGCCCACAGACGCTTGCAGACAAAACCAAACCTGTCATTGACAGGCGAAACGATAAAATCAACCAATTCAAGAAAGGATGGATGGCATGACAAACTACGACAATATGCTTCGTGCAAACCAGAATCTCTGTGAGGAAAAGAAAATCCTTGCCATCGACATGATCCACCGCATGTTAAAACGGAATGAACATGTTTCAGTCACGGATCTTACCAAGGCAACCGGACTTTCCCGCTCTTTCTTCTACAAAAACGAACAGGTAAGAACCGAGCTTTACAAAGCAATAGAGGCCCAGCAGGGCAAAGTCCTGCATTCCAGAAGGGACACCACCCTGAATACCGCATTAAAGGCAACGGTACAAGTCCAAAAAAATGAAATCGAACGACTAAAACTAGAGAACCAACGCCTCACCTTTGCACTTCAACGTCTGGAAACAGAAAAACAGAACAACACTGATTTTGAATTTATCAGCAAACTTTAATTTCAAGGAGGATTTTTATTATGGCAGCTTATGTAATCGGAGTAGATGTAGGATATGGAAACACCAAGACAGCACACACCTGCTTTTCATCAGGAGTAAAGAAACTTCCCGGCAAACCACCCCTTGCCACCCGGGTAATTGAAACCACAGACGGATTCTATGCCATTGGGAATGGAAAAGTCTCCGTTCAGAAGTCCAAAACAGAGGATGAATCCATGCGGGTTCTCACCATGGCAGCTATTGCAGAGGAACTGAAAAAGAATGGCGTTACGGTTGCAGATGTTTACCTTGGAGTCGGTGTACCCCTTACCCGGATGGGGGCTGAAAAGAAAAGTTTTATGGACTATTATCTCAAAAACCGCAGGCTCATCTACAAATATGAAGATGTCCAGTATTCTGTGACTCTTCTCTCCGTAGATGTCTTCCCACAGGGCTATGCCGGAGTGGTATCTTTTATGAAAGACTTCCACAAATCTGCCCTTGTCATTGATATCGGGTCCTGGACCGTTGATATCTTACCGATCAATGAATTTGTACCGGATCAGACAAGATGCAAGTCCCTTCCCCTTGGAACCATCACCTGCATGAATGAGATCAATGAAGCCCTCCGCCAGAATCTCGGTCAGGAAGCAGATGAAACCACCATTAAAGAAGTGATGATCTACGGCACCAGCGACATCCCTTCTGAATACCTGAACATCATAAAAACCGGGCTCTCCATCTATGCTGCAAACCTTATGGATCAGATCCGTGCCTTAAATTTCAACTCTGATCTTACACAGTTTATCTTTATCGGAGGCGGTGCTACCATCATCAATCACTTCCTTCCAGAGGAAGATAAGAAAAATGCCCTGATCCTTGATGATGTGTCCATCAATGCCAAAGGCTATGAGGGACTGATCCGGCACAAAATGGGAGGCAAGTCATGAATGTAAAACGGAAAACCGTTCGATTTCAGGACAGTCTTTCCGATCTCGCCGTATATGATGCCATTTCTGATTATAAGAAATACGGCTACCGCTCCGAAAGCCATATGGTCATTGAAGCGGTACGCCGCCTCATAAAAGATGGATCCTCAGAACTCGATCCAGATACACTGGCAGATAAGATTGCAGAACGGCTTGCAGGAAAACTTACGGTATCCCCCTCTGCAGAACCAATACCTACAAATGAAGAAGCCCCTTCAACGGATGCCGCATTTGACGCAGCCCTTGATTTTTTAAGCAGCTTCTAAAATAGCATGAGCCAGGAGAACAAGTCTCTTGGCTCATGTACAATCAAAGCTATTTATTCCTCTTTCAGACGCTTTGCATATTCTTCTTTTGATTCATCCTTGTATAAATACTTTTCAAGGGTACTCTCCCTGATTTTTCCCGCATTCACATCTGCAAGTGTCTCTTTTGCTGCATCCTCTCCAAACATATCGAAAAGCTTGCAGAAATTTACTGCATCCAACTTATTCTTTCCCATCTCTTTGTCCTCCTGTTTACAGCTACAAACGCAAATAACCCTCGCCGCTATTTGAGTCTATCATATCATTTTTCTATGTATGTAAGCAACCATCTTCCACACTATCCGAAAATTTTCTTATTTTCCCGAAGTGCCTTTTTCGTTGCCAGCAAGACATCTTTTAGCACTGCCCTCTCATAAGCATTTAAGTCATCAAAGACAAGATCAATCTCATAGTTTTGGGGATTATTGCTCTCCATCGGATTCCCGGTTATGGATTCTATACTCACATCCAGTGCTTCTGCAATTTTCCCTACCGTCTTTAAACTTGCCATTTTCTTTTTAGTTTCAATCTGGCTGATATACTGGGCTGACAGATCACACTTTTCTGCCAGATATTCCTGCGACCACTTCTTGGCTTTTCTCCTCTCTCTGATATTCTTTGCAATGAGCTCTTTGTTAATTGACATAAAGCTACCTCCTTAAAAAATTTTCCTTCAAGGATATAGCCTATAGTTGATTGCATCGTCTATAGTTTATTCTTTTCTTATTCTATACACGATACCATAATGCATAGACTATTATAAAGAGGATCTCTATGTATAATCGTGAAGAAATTGGAAAAAGAATAAAATCTGCCCGCATGGAACGGAATTTAAGTCAGATTAAGTTTGCAGAGCTTATCAATGTCTCTACTCCGTATTTAAGTGACATTGAAAATGGGAAGACAAATCTTTCCCTTGAAATTTTCACGCGGATTGTCGAAACACTGCAGGTATCTGCTGATTCACTTATCATGGCGGATACTCCACAGAGTCTGGAATACTCTTCTGCAGAACTAAGCCGTCTTTTATCGGACTGCTCTGTAAATGAATCTGAAGCTATCTTAAAAATGGCTGGTACTCTGAAAGAGATTCTGCGCTCAAAAATATAAGACTCTATATTTTTTTCTGTCAAATTGGGACTGATGGTTGAATCCTTAACCGTCAGTCCATTTTCATTTTCTATCCCCATTTCTATAATTTTCCCATAACTTAAGGAGTCTTGGGAAACATGAACAAATCCGAAGAAAAACTTACATCACGGGAATTAAAAAAAGCAAAAATCCGAGAAAGATACAAAGGCATCAATCAGGATGAAATAGAAGTTATCCCTGCTCTGCCGCAAATCCGACTGGACGATCCGAACAGAACTCAGAGGGTTGCCGTTTATGCCAGAGTATCTACGGATGATCCAAACCAGACCTCTTCCTATGAATTACAGCGAAACCACTATCAGGATCTCGTAAATTCACATATAAACTGGATCCTTGTTGATATCTATGCAGATGAAGGCATTTCCGGTACTTCCCTAAAACACAGAGATTCTTTTATCCGTATGATAAATGACTGCCGGGCAGGGAAAATTGACTTAATCATCACCAAAAGTGTTGCCCGTTTTGCCAGAAACGTAGTGGACTGTATCAAACATGTCAGGGAACTTGCAGCTCTCAATCCCCCTGTAGCTGTCTTCTTTGAAACGGAAAATATTTATACCCTGAATCCCAACTCAGAGATGAGCCTTTCCTTTATCTCAACACTTGCCCAGGAAGAGTCTCACACCAAGAGTGAAATCATGAACGCATCTATTGAAATGCGATTCAAACGCGGAATCTTCCTTACTCCACCACTTCTTGGCTATGACAAGGATGAAGACGGAAACCTCGTTATCAATGAAGAAGAAGCAAAAACAGTGCGCCTTATCTTTTTTATGTATCTGTATGGTTTTTCTGCAAAACAGATTGCAGAGGAAATGACATTACTTAAAAGAGTGACAAAAAAAGGAAATACCACATGGAGTTCCAGTACCATCTTATCAGTACTGCAAAACGAACGACACTGCGGCGATATCATTGCCAGAAAAACTTATACCCCAAACTTCCTCGATCATAAATCGAAACGGAACAACCATGACAGAAACCAGTACCACAAAAAAGATCACCATGATCCCATCATATCAAGGGAAGATTTTATTGCTGTCCAAAGACTGATAAATAATGCGAAATATGGAACCAAAGATTTACTGCCAAAATTGAATGTAATCTCTGACGGATCCTTGAAAGGCTATGTATTGGTGAATACCAGATGGGCTGCATTTACCAAAGAAGATTATATGCTTGCCTGTAAAAGTCAGACAGATCAGGATGCAGATACTACACTCCCTGTCAGAGTAAATTCCGGTGATTTTGATTTACGCGGATTTGAAGTTGCCAGAAGCCAATTCTTTACTACACTTGGGAAAGTGTTTCTCACATTTTCACTTCATCAAATCAGTTTCAGCCGCGAATGTGTAAGAAAATTTGATTCAAATTATGTTGAATTTCTGATCCAGCCCTACGAACACATCCTTGCGATCCGCCCCTGCAGTAAGGATTCTAAAAACGGAGTACAGTGGTCCCGAAAATCAAATGGAAAAATCATTCCCAGAGCTATTTCTGGAAGTGCCTACCTTCCAACACTATTTGAGCTATTTGGATGGAATCCCGAACTCAAATACAAACTCACCGGCACGAAAAGAGATTCTTATCTGTTTTTTACCTTAAGCGATACCGAAGTCTTTATTCCCCCATCGCAACTGGAAGAATGTAATTCCGAAAAAGGACTTATCGCCTATCCGAAAGACTGGGTACAGAATTTCGGAGAAGAATATTATAAAGTCAAAACCGGAACAGATACGAATTTCGATATTCCTTCTACAGAAGTTACCTATAAAACGGATGAAGCCATGGAAAAATGTACAAGTCCGGAAGAATTAAAAGAAAAAATTAACGTTATAAAGGAGACCCTGTATGAATGTAACACCACAGAACAATGAAGATATCATCGAGGACAATGATTTTTCTTACGATGGATTTCAAGTCGTAAGAGGTGAATTTTTTGCTCACATCTATGAGCCATCCTTTACCCTAAATAATTACAAATGCGGGGTAAATACTGCCTGTATCAAAAGGCTTCCGGACTATGATTACGTACAGATCCTTGTAAATCCATCAACAAAAAAAGTAGCTGTACGCCCCTGTAAGGAAGAAGAAAAGGATTCTTTGCGTTGGTGCTCTGCTTCTGGGAAACGTACACCCAAACAGATCACTTGCCGGATTTTCTATGCAAAAATTATGTCTCTCATGAACTGGGATGCAAACTACCGCTACAAGCTCCTTGGAAAACTGATCCGTTCTAATGATGAACTACTTTATGTTTTTGACCTGAACAGTGCTGAAACTTTCAAAAGAAGCATCACCGAAAATGGTAAGGTAAAAACACAAAAAACACCCACCTATCCTGACGATTGGAAAAATCAATTTGGTCTTCCTGTCGTGGAACACCGAAAATCCATGCAGGTAAATACTTTTGACAATTATGCTGTCTTTTCCTTGAACCCAGAGCAGGAAAAAACAAGCAGATCCACAGAAAGCAGAGGAGATATCTATGAATAGTTCATCTTTGAAGACACCTTTGACTGATCTTCCGTTAGTGATTGATACCAAAAAACGCAGACTCCGCATCTATAAACAGACACTTGCCCTACTTGACAATCCAGAGTACATACAGCTTTTAGTAAATCCAGAAAAAAAGATGATCCTTCTTTGCCCAGCCACTTCTCGTCAGGCTTCCTGCGAACGGATCAAATGGAAACAGCTAAACGAAAACCAGTGTTGTGAAATTTACAGCACTTCTTTCGTGGAAAAGCTTATGCTTCTTTCCAACGTCTGGGACAAAAATATGTCTTACAAACTCACCGGTACACTTCTTCCAAAGCAAAAATTTATCCTGTATCACATGGAAGATGCTGTATCTTTAACAGACACTACACATATAAAGGAGTCCCTGTAACATGGATAAAAAATGTCATCACTTAATTATAGATAAAGAGTTTAAAGCTTTATCTCCTCTATATTCCAAAGACATCCTCTCAAAAGCAGAAACTGACATCTTGCTTTCAGGTTCCCTTTCTTCCCCTATCAAAGTCTGGGGAAACACAATTCTTACAGATTTTTTGTCTTATCAGATCTGTCATAAATTAAATATTCCATTTGAAATCGAAAGAATCACCTTCTATTCCAGAAGTGATGCTCTTCTTTATACCTGCAGAACTTTCATAGAAACAGAAAATCTGTCAGAACCACACAACCGTTATCTAATTGGAAAAGCTTACTTTTATATGTGTGCTCTTATGGCGGATGTATATCATGGCAGACGCCCCAATCCTTTTGCTAAAGAGCATACACAGATTTTAAAAAATAAATATGCCAGAAATAAAACTGCCTTTATTGCAGCCTCACTTTTTCATGTATCTCCTACTACCGTTACAAAATATGCCAGTTTTGCCAATGCAATAGATGAAATCAGGAAAAAAAATATGGTTGTCAGCGATGCCATTCTCGAACAATCTTTTAGAATTTCTATGGAAAACACAATTGCTTTAGCGAAGCTGCCTACCGCAAGAATCACCTGGGCTTACAAAGAAGGTATCACCAAGCTTCCTGAAAATTTTTTTGAAGCTCACCTACAGCTTCCTCCAAAGGCAGATCCGCAAATCAAACAAATGCCAGCATATGACAAAGATGCAGAGCTTTCCAGTCTCACTCTGACAATAAATGCCTGGAATACCTCCATGGAACGATTTTTGCGCATCTCCAAACTGTCTTTAGCCTCAGATGAAGCCAAAGAGAAACTAAATCAGGCCCTGATAAAGTTAAGTAACACTGCAACTCTTATTCAATTCAAAATAAAGGAGTCCGACCATGAATCGTGAAACAGAAATTGACTTAAACCAATTTGTACCAAAAGTCCAATTTGAGCTTATTCCGATCAAAAATCTGGTATCAAACCAAGATTATCAGAGAAATTTATCTATCAAACATGTTCAGAAGGTTGCTTCTCATTTTGATTTACAGCAAATCAATCCTGTAAAAGTCAGCCGTCGAAACGGAATCAATTATGTCTTTAATGGACAGCACACCATTGAAATCATTGCTCTGGTATCCGGCTCCAGAGAAACACCTGTCTGGTGCATGGTCTATGATGATCTTGTTTACGAAGAGGAAGCAGATATCTTTGCAAACCAGCTTAAATACACGAAATCGTTATCCCCCTATGAAATCTTCATGGCGAACATAGAAGCAGGGAACGATATGCAGCTTACAATTAAAGCATTGATAGAGTCCTATGACCTTGTTCTCAGTGCAAAATCCGCCCCGGGAAATATCTGTGCAATCTCCACCGTTGAGGATATTTACTTAAAATGTGGATTTCATGTATTAGACCGGACAATTCGCCTTATCGTTCAAACCTGGGAGGGCGAACAAAAATCATTCTCTGCAAATATGCTAAACGGTGTGGCAAGGCTTATAAAATGTTTTGGAGATTCTATAAAAGATACCATCTTTATGGAAAAGTTAGGAATCATCTCTATAAGAGAACTCAGTCGAACTGCAAAAGACAGACATGCTGGATCCCTTGGATATTCAGAAGCAATGCTTATCTTCTACAATAAAAAGAACACCGGTGGATTACAAATGGAGAAGTTATATGCCAAAAATAAAAAACCAGCTCCTTTAGATGACGATACCCCCTCTTCAAACCAAGATAGCATCAATAATTCCCAAATGTCTCTGTTTTCCGGCACAGCAAATGAAACATCGGAATTATAAGACTCTATGTCAGCAAAAAATTTATGAGTCAGGAGAACAATGTCTCTCTTGGCTCATAATTTTTCCGATATTTCCCTGTAATTTGTAATGGCTTCTATCGTCTTCTTATATAGCGTCTGCCAGTGCTGCTTTCACCTTGATATTTACCTTCTTTTATTGCTGAACATAATTGCATAATATCATATTTTGTCTCTGATGCTACGTTAATACTTTTTAAATAATCTATCTCTTCATTCAACGCTTTCAATTCAGTTTGCTTTTTTGCCAACCTACCGATACGCTGTTCTTCTACTACTTTCTCTGCATCTTCTAAAGATGAAGACCATTCGCCCTTTTTGTATTCAGCCTGTTTTCCATCTTTCAGAATACAATGTGCCGTACCATCATCATCAACAGATTCCAAGACAGCTACTTTGATTTTTCCAATTTTTAGTGCTAACCTTGTTATATAAATAAGGTTCATTCCATCAAATACATCAGATTCTATTTGTTTTCGCTCTTCATGCGGGCCCAAGTTACTCATTCCTCATCTCCTAATTTTATCTTTAAAACTTCACAGTTTCCGGTTCATGGGTAAATGCCGAAAATGTTGCTGTCGCATTCTTAAAATAGAATACCTCCGTATTACCATCATCAGCAGAATACATTTTCTTTAAAGACGGGTACGCATCAAGCATGGACTGTCTTGCTTCCCTACGGTCATCTTCTACCAGTTCCCCTGCTACACGAAGCCACTCACCATTCTTAAACGCACAGATTTCCACCTTGGGATTTGCATGAATCTGCTTGGATACGTCCTTTACCTTTCCCGTCTGGATATAAAGCTTTCCCTCAAAAATATGTGCCGTTCCAAAAGGTCTTACTCTTGGCTGATCGCCCTCCATTGTTGCCAGATAATAAGTAGATGCTTCTTTTAAAAATTTTGCTACCCGTTCCATGTTTGAATCCTCCTGCCTATTTTTTCTCTGAAATCCCAACTGTACAAAACCGGATTCCTTATGAATATTATTTTAAGCCTCATATTTTGGATTTTCAACCAAACCTGCGCCTTTCTCTTCAAGCCTTATTCTCTAATTTTCTCCAGTGTCCACATACCATTCTTTTTATGATAATAAAGAATGACTTCCTGTACACGATCCTGCAATGTTATTTCGCAACAGAATTTAATTACATCTACCGTTCTGTCATTAAACCATTTGATATGGTCAATCTTAAGCCGCAGCCCTTCATACCGAAAATACAAGGGAATTATCTTTCCCAAAGTATCAAAAGATGCGATTACAGGTACGAGTATAAGATTTGGATTATGTGCAAATGGATTACCAATTTCCGCGCTTGCAGATAGAGCCATTCTGCCACCTCTTTTTCCACTAAAATATCTTTTTGTTTATTATACCAGTCCTCCACCTTTCTTTCAATATTTATCGAACATTTGTTTGTTTTATTCATAATAGAGCAACACTCTAATCAAGATGCCAGATATATGAGTCTCCGAAACCTTTGCCATATGTCACAGCCCTGCCACAAATGCAATAGCTTAAAATAAATAAGCAATAGTGCCAGCCAATGGAAGCCAAGTACTATTGCTTTCTATTATGTAACGTATCAATAAATTTTATGATCCTCTTAAAAAACGGCACCTTATCTGATGGCGAATGCTGTTTTTCAACCTCTTCTCCGTACGTCCAAAACCGGGTCAGAGCTCAGTACCAAGTAGCAGTCCCTCTGGCGAAGAATGCCGTCCATACAGACTCCCTCTCCTACGTCCAAATCCGAAGCAAAGGCTACTGCTATTTATATTATATGTACCATCTTCCATTATCGTCAATGGAAACACATTCTTATATATCTATTTTATAAGTCTTCCTGAAAATTTCCTTTTGTCGTTCTAACTCTACTTTTTTCTTATCCTGACGCTCTTTTCTTTTGGCTATACCAGCCTTAATTTCTGCCAGCATCTGTTCTTTCGATTTTGCATCTTCCGGAGGGTTCCATTCCATATCATCCTCCATTTCCTCTTCTGGATCATCAGGCAAAAACGCAGCATAGTTACTGATAAATTCAATCCACAAATCTGTGTTAATGGGAGCAATTTTCTTAGAAATGCTATTAAATAGATCTTGTGTCATTGGCTGTCGCCCTTTGTATGCTTCATGTTCAACTTCCGTCAAGCGTACAAATATTTCTATTCTACTAGCAATCTCTTCTGTAATTTCTATATCTTCCGGCTTCATTTTTATCCCACTCCATAGCCAGAATCCTTATTTTTCATCATTGACCTCTTGCATTGATCGAACAAGCCGGAGAATTATCTCCTGTTCTTTCGTATCAAGACTATCCCACGCTTTTATAATTTCCACAGGTATTCCTGATAATTCAGCATATCTGTCATCATCAAAGAACTGTGCCAGTGTAATCCCAAACGCATTACAAATGCGCTCTAACGTTATTATTGTAGGAACATTTTTCTTAGAAATTATTTTTGAAATAGCAGTTGTCGGAATGCCACATTTTTGTGAAATCCGGTATCTACTCACTTCATATTTTTCAAACAATTCTTCGAGTCTCTTTGGGATATAGTCTTCTATACTCACTGATTTTGCTCCTCTCCAGCATGATACAGATTTATCATATCCTGTGCCAGAGCAATTTATTAGTCTGTTAGAAAGAGACTATTTTTAGTCATTTTCGAGAGACTATCAGGTCAAAAAAATAAGAATTCCAAGTTCCATTCTTTTTTTCTATAATATCAAAATTCTATGTAAAATACTACTTCAAAAAGCACGTATACACGATTTATTTCACACATATACTGCTTTTTCTATACCAGTGACACTATCACTTACACACATCATTAACTCTTTTCCAATAAATGCTATAATTGCTACACAAAACACATTAAATTAGGGTGTCTCTGGTTTTCCACGATAATCAAAATAACTTCCACTACGCCCATGCCGCTTTCATCTGCCCACAGGCCTGCCATTTTCCACCTGATTCTGTTCCATAGTTTCATACGCTTCTCCTTATGTCTGAAATGATGTGACTGCCGGATACATAACCATAACCAGTATCGTCAGAAGCATCAGAAGCATGGGAAACAAAAGTCTGCTCTCACATTCTTCTCCCAGCTTTTTTGCATACGCTTTCCGATTTTCAAAAGCTTCCCGCGACTCTTCTTCAAGAAGAGCGGAAAGATTCCTGGTTCCCTTTCTAAGATTCTGACTCAGAAGCGCCCCCAGTTTGAGATACGACGGCAGTCTGCATCTGGCGCCGAATTTTTCGTAGGCAATACTCTCCGGGACACCATTCTGCATTTCGTAAAGAGTCGTACACATCTCTTCATATGCTTCATTGACCGGTCCTGAAGTTCTGTTTCTGTATCCCGCAGCAATCCGCTCCCATGCCTTTCTGCTGCTGATTCCGGCACTCATATAAAGGCTCAGCCGGCTGACAATATCCGGGTATGCAAGTTTCATTCTCTTTTCCCGCTCTGCAAGTGCTTTTTCTTCTTCCTTCTGCTGACCAAGCATCATGGCACAGACCGCACAGGCAGTAAGACCGGCCAGCATCAGCCATGTATGGTCCTTTTCGGGATACCATATAATCGATTTCCCTGCTGCCTGCTCCGGCAGCTCAACTGTTTCTGTGTCTTCTTTCTGTGTATCTTCCATCTTCCAGGAAAGTATTCGGATGAGTGCTTTATCATCCGGATTTTCCAGCGGACAGACCCATACTGTTCTGTCCCATGAGACCGTCTGATCTTCCAGTGACAGAACTGCTGTCACTTCCACCTGCTCAGCTCTGGTAAACCCTTCGTTTTTCACGGTACCGTCCACTGATATGTACTCCCATGAATTTAAGTACCACTGAATGGCAATGTCGGTTCCCGGATATACGGACGGCATGTTTACCTTTTCCGTAATATGCTCCAGATCCTGATTTTCTCCCAGAAACAGTATTTCCATTCCGTCTTCTGCTTTCTGCAGTTCTTCTGCAGTCTCCGCTTCTGTCTTCGGCCGTTCCCGCACGGTCACTTCCATGGAATATGGTTCTTCCCCGATCCATACTTCCAGCTTCTCCTTTCTGTCTCCTTCTCCATTTTCCGGTCTTATAAGAGACGTCAGAGGTTCTCTTGAAAACAGGCTGACTGCCAGCCAGATCACACTGAGCGCCCCTCCCACACAGGCAGTCAGGAGAAGTTTTTTCTTCTGTTTCATACTTCAAACTGCACCATCCTTCTTCCCATGACACAGGCTCCGGCATAGACAATGAGGCAGACAGTCATTATCAGTACGCCGGAAAGATTATGATAAAGCGCTTCCACAAATTCTCCGGATCCCATCCGGATATAGAAGAGGACACCGGCAGGCATAACCATCATAATTCTCTGTTCATATACTTTTGCCGCCAGAAATGTCCGGATCTCCCTTCTGGTATCCATCACCTGTGCCATCTGCCCGGCTGTCTGGCGGATAATTGTATTCAGGCTTCCACCGCTTGTTCTTGCCGTACAGAATACTTCCACAAAACTCTCTACTTCTTCCAACGGATGCTTTTCTGCCAGATCCTTCAGCAGCTGTTCCGGACGCTGGTTATTTTCTGCACGCAGTACCATCTCCTGCAGAGCTTCCAGCATGGCACCTCCTCCCGGAAACATAAGTCTCAGTTCTCTCAGTGACTGGCCAAAAGCATTTTCAACGGAATATCCCGCTGTCAGAGAAGATGACAGCAAAAGAATCCACTCCCGGAACTGCATCCGAAACTGTTCTTTCTCCTTCTCCATCCTTGACTGCTCCCATTCCCGATGCCAGACGATCAGAAGCGGAAGCAGAAATGGAACTGCCAGTACGGAATCATAATACAGCCAGGCAAGTGCTGCCACCAGCAGGATCCCCGTCAATGTTTCCGGCAGCCGCCTCCATATACATCTTCCCCATTCCTGCACGCTGAAATTTTTCAATATGCTTCATTTCTCCTGTCCGTTCTTGTATCCCGCAGATTCTGCCTGATACTTCACCGGTCTCCCGGAAGAGAAACAGCGGATTCAATCCGACCTGATCCCCTTCCATGCCGGTCACTTCTGTGATTTCGAGAAGTCTCCTGGTCTTATCCCTGAGTCTTCCCAGATAAACGATCAGGTCAATTCCGGATGCAATCTGCCTCCGGATTGCCTGTAACGGCAATTCCATCCCCATGAGAGACATTGTTTCAAGACGTGAGATCGTATCCCTCGTGCTGTTTGCATGGCAGGTACTGATACTGCCGTCGTGCCCTGTATTCAGACAGGTCAGCAGCTCAAACGCCTCCCCGCCCCGGACCTCACCGACAATGATACGGCTTGGCCGCATTCTGAGCGATGCCCTGATCAGATCCCTGACAGTGATCTCCCGACAGTCTTCAAGACCTGCAGATCTGGTCTCAAGACGGACCAGATTCGGCACTGTGCGAATCTGAAGTTCTGACGTATCTTCAATCACCACCACTCTCTCATCTTCCGGTATATACTCTGACAGAGCATTAAGGAACGTCGTCTTGCCGCTCCCGGTTCCTCCTGCGATCAGGATCGAGTATCCTGCCCTCACCGCATGCTTTAAAAATTCTGCTTCTTCTTCCGAGATACTTTCCAATTCCAGCAGCTTCTGCATGGTTACAGGCTCATCCGGAAATCTTCGTATTGTGATAATCGGCCCGTTGACCGCCACAGGCGGAAGTACTATATGTACTCTGTCCCCGTTTTTCAATCTCGCATCCACGATAGGCTGCGATTCATTGACGGTCCGGTTACAGGCTCCCGCGATCTGCTGGACAATGTCCAGTATCCGTTCTTCTGAGGCAAAACTTTTATCCCAGCGGTATAACCGTCCTTCTCTTTCCAGAAAAATTCCTTCGGTTCCATTGACCATAATTTCTGTAATGCTGTGCTCCTCCAGAAGCTCCTGAAGCATGTCCATCTTTCGGAGTGCATAAAACAGCTCTTTCTTCAACCGGCATTTTTCATTCAGGGAAAGGCGTTTCTCCTTCCCGCAGGTAAGAATCACTTCGTCAATCAGTTCCTGCATCTCTTCGTCAGAGACTTCCCGGCTTAAATCCACCCGCTGCAAAATCTGGCTTTTCAGCTCTTCATATAATCCGGACCTTTCTGTCTCCGATTTTTCTCCCATGGTTCCTCCTAACCTTTCAGCAGTCCCCGGATATACATTCCAAAGCTTTGCTGCGGCAGCATAAGCAGATCATCCCGGCTCTCCGGAATCTCGCTGTTTTCCGGTATTTCGAGTTTCTGAAATTTTTCAACAATGTCCAGTCCGCCTAAAATCTGAACTGCGTTTTCCCATTGAGCCAGCTTTGCCCTGGAGATCATGTCCTGCCGCACAGGTACGTAGATACCATCACACTGCCTTAAAAGTTCTGTCTCATGGCCCATGGCCATTCCCAGATCAAGAATCACGGAGTCATAGCTGCTTCTGGCCCGTATCAGACGAATCAGTTCCAGCCATTCTTCCGTCTCAATCTGATGAAAATCCGTATACGATTCACAAGGTGGGATATAATCCAGGTGATCCAGCTTCTGAACCATACTGTTCAACCGATAGAGAAACTGCGCATTATTTTGCTGACGCAGAAAATAGATCAGATCCGAGATATTCCAGTGGCTTTCCCCCATGTACTCCCCCATTCCGGAACACTCTTCCATGTTCAGATATAAAACATTCTGACTTTCCGCCAGTATCTGCCCCAGCGTAAGAGCAAACACTGTTCGATTGCTTTCGCTCACCGGAGAAAAAATACCGATCACCCGGTTATCCTTCCTGCTTTCCTCGATATACATCCCCTCGGTATTCTGCTCGGAATAATAATACATAAGCTCCCGGAGAATATTTTCCACAGACTGATACTTGTACACCGCATGACAGCCTTCTGCTTCTTTTACAAGGCTTCCTTCTGAAAGAATCACCGTACACTTCTGATGGATCAGAGCCTGACAGCTTTCATACCACTCTGCCGCTATCAGCAGTATTTCCATCTCTTCTCCTGCAAGGGCCTTGATCAGAGCCTCTCTGTCCGTGCAGATACGCACCTGGAACAGATGGCTTTCTTTCAGATTCACATACTCCATAAATGCTTTTCCATATGCATCATCCGGGTCTGCGATCCATAAACCTGTGCTTTTCACATAGCTACCTCCAACAGCATTTTTATTCTTCTTATGCTGCAAATAAAATAATGGAATTCGGCTCAGAAATAAAGCTGTGAGCCTATGGCGAAATGCCACTTAAAGATAAACGTTTATCACAGTTCCGATTATATCAGCTTCCTGATCTTTGTCTACGGTGTTTACAATTTGTTCACAAATTTTGGAAATATGTCACAAAAGACGAAGTGCCAAAATTGCGTAAAGCAGAGAAATCCCGCTGAAACCAAGGATTCCGGATGTCAAAAGACTCACCAAATTCATACCTGCCCTGACAGGTATCTCATAGGAAGAAAGAAGACTGTTGATCCCATAGATGGCAATCTGTCCCAGTACTGCCCGAATGCAGAAATTCATGATCACCTCAGCTTTATGTTTCACAAGAACCACAAAAAGCACTGCCACACAGGATCCTGCGATTGTCAAAAACCCCATTCCTTTATCCATTCTGTCACCCTCCTTCCCCTCCATCTATATGAATCTGACGGAAAATTATTCCGCATTTTCGTATATATTTTCCTTTTGAGGACTATACTGGTAATAACAGCTCTACTTTGCAGGAAGGATGACAGCAATGAAAATAAAGGATGCCGCTCCCGTACAGGATTCCAGAAAGCAGCAGCTTCTGGAAGATATTGCCCGGACAAAATCCGCACTCGACCGCGCCTACTCCAATTTTGAGAACGTTATTGACCCGGATCTGATCGACTCTTCCATCTATGAACTTCAATCCATTCAGATGCGCTACCGTTTTCTTCTCAGGCAGGCCTCTCTGCTGGAAGAAAGCTCCTGACAATTGACTTCTTTTTCCTCCTGTGCTACTCTGATAAAAGCATGAATTAACAGAGGTAAGCAAATGGAAAAGAAAAAATTTTATATGACAACAGCCATTGCCTATGCATCCGGAAAACCTCACATTGGCAACACCTATGAGATCGTTCTGGCAGACAGTATTGCCCGCTATAAGAGATTTCAGGGTTATGATGTGTTCTTCCAGACCGGAACCGATGAGCATGGCCAGAAAATCGAACTGAAGGCAGAAGATGCCCGTATTACCCCGAAGGAATTTGTCGACAATGCAGCCAGTGAGATCAAGAGAATCTGGGATCTCATGGATACTTCCTACGACAAATTCATCCGTACTACTGATGAGGATCATGAAAAACAGGTTCAGAAGATCTTCAAATATATGTATGACAAGGGAGATATTTACAAGGGATCCTATGAAGGAATGTACTGTACTCCCTGTGAGTCTTTCTGGACTCCATCCCAGCTGGTAGACGGCAAATGCCCGGACTGCGGCCGTGAAGTACAGCCTGCAAAAGAGGAAGCATATTTCTTCAAAATGAGCAAATATGCGGATCGTCTGATTGATTACATTAACACCCATCCGGAATTCATTCAGCCGGTATCCCGTAAGAACGAGATGATGAATAACTTCCTTCTTCCGGGTCTTCAGGATCTGTGTGTATCCAGAACCTCCTTCAACTGGGGTATTCCGGTTACCTTTGATCCGAAGCATGTTACCTACGTATGGCTGGATGCTCTGACCAACTACATTACCGGTATCGGTTATGACTGCGACGGCAACAGTTCCGAGCAGTTCAAGAAACTCTGGCCGGCTGACCTGCACCTGATCGGAAAGGATATCATCCGTTTCCATACCATCTACTGGCCGATTTTCCTTATGTCTCTGGATCTTCCGCTGCCGAAACAGGTATTTGGACATCCGTGGCTCTTACAGGGAGACGGCAAGATGAGTAAGTCCAAAGGAAATGTGCTCTATGCCGATGATCTGGTAGATTTCTTCGGTGTGGATGCAGTCCGTTATTTTGTTCTTCACGAGATGCCGTTTGAAAATGATGGTGTGATCTCCTGGGAACTGATGGTAGAGCGCCTGAATTCCGAGCTGGCAAATACCCTCGGAAACCTGGTAAACCGTACCATCTCCATGTCCAACAAATATTTCGACGGCGTTGTTACCAATACCGGTGTTACTGCAGACGTAGATGAGGATCTGAAAGCAACTGTCCTCGGAACCCTGAAAAAAGTAAATGAGAAGATGGACCAGCTCCGTGTGGCAGATGCTCTGACTGAGATCTTTGCACTGTTCAAACGCTGCAATAAATACATTGATGAGACCATGCCGTGGGCACTGGCAAAAGATAAGGCACAACAGGATCGTCTGGCAACGGTTCTCTACAACCTGGTAGAGAGCATCAGCTACGGCGCAGCTCTTCTCGAGCCGTTCATGCCGTCCACTTCCAGAAAGATTCTGGAGCAGCTGAATGCAAAACCGCGTACCATTGAGGAGATGGAGCAGTTCGGTCTCTATGAATCCGGTACCAAAGTGACAGATCAGCCGCAGATTCTGTTTGCACGTATGGACATCAAGGAAGTACTGGAAAAAGTAGAAGCCATGAAAGCGGAGAAAGAAGCTGCCAACGCTCCGAAAGATCCGGTCATCGACATTGAGCCGAAAGAGAACGTGTCTTATGATGACTTTGCCAAACTGCAGTTCCAGGTAGGTGAGATTCTTTCCTGTGAAGCTGTTCCGAAGGCAGACAAACTGCTCTGCTCCCAGGTAAAGATCGGCAGTCAGGTACGCCAGATTGTATCCGGTATCCGCAGCGGATATACCCCGGAAGAAATGGTTGGCAAGAAAGTGATGGTTCTTGTAAATCTGCAGCCGAGAAAAATCCGCGGACTGGTATCCGAAGGAATGCTGCTCTGTGCAGAGAATGAAAAAGGTGAACTTTCTCTGGTTGTTCCGGAAAAAGAAATGCCGGCAGGTGCTGAAATCTGCTAATATTTCACAGAAAGTTATAACAGCCGTGTGAGCATGCTCACACGGCTGTTATTATTTCAAATGTCATACAAATTACTATTCCGGAATATACTTTCCTGATCCCATCAAAATCAGGAGAGTATACCATGCGGATTCCTCATATTTCCTTCAAACAAAAACATCTATTCTTTCTCTGTTCCGGAGTCACAGCGGTCCTGCTGTGCTTTTGTTTACGCTCCCCTGATTTTGACAGTTTCACCATGGAAATTTTCCGGCAGGAACTGTCCGGAAATACACTGAGTCTTCATTATACCCTGGCAGATCCTGCCTCTTTTGACATTGCGCAGGAAAAAATCTCCCTTGGAACTCTCCCAACCACCCCGGATCCGGAAAGTCTTGCGGTTCTTCGGAATCTTCAGGTGAGACTTCAGGCATTTTCTGATAACGGCCTTACATCGGAAGAACAGCGCACCGCTGATCTTCTGTCCTGGTGGTTTACTGGCCAGGCTGCTCTTTATGACTATTATTATTTACAGGAACCGCTTGGTCCAACGCTTGGCATTCAGGCACAGCTTCCGATCCTGCTCTCCGAATATGTCTTCCGTAATAAGCAGGATGTTCAGAACTATCTGGAGCTTCTCAAACAGCTTCCTGCTTATTTTTCAGAGATAGCAGATTTTGAGCAGTTAAAAGCAGATGCAGGTCTGCTCATGAATGCAGAGAGTCTTCAGAAAGTAATAAATCAATGCAGAGAATTTTCCTCTGATACGGAAAACACTTTTTGGGCATCCAGTTTTCGGGAACGTATTTCCAACTGCCAGTTTTTGAGCAACGATGAGCAGATTGCCTGTGAGATCCGGCATCAGAAGCTGCTTCATCAGGCGGTTTTTCCTGCCTATACTCAGCTTGCCGCCGATCTGGACACAATGCTTCCGCTGGCTCCTTCCGAGCCGCTGGGACTGGCTCACGTTCCAAATGGAACTTCTTATTTCCAATGGCTGCTGACCTATCAAATCGGTACCGACCGCACCATCTCTGAGATCCGTGATCTTCTGGAAGAACAGATTGCCACTGACTATGAGACCATACTGGAAGCCGTCCGGAACGGCGTGGATCTTCTTCATCCAGTTTCTGAACACCCTCTCTTCGACACAGATACTGATCCGAAAACGATTCTGCATCGGCTGGCGCTTAAATGTACTCTGGATTTTCCGGATGTCCCTTCTATTTCCTGGAAGATAAAGACTGTCCCGGATTCTTTAGCGTCCACGTTAAGCCCTGCTTTTTTCCTGACGCCTCCGCTTGATATTCCTGAAGAAAATATCATCTATGTCAATCCAGCCTATGAACCGGATGAAAAAGAATTGGTTACAACACTTGCCCACGAAGGCTATCCCGGCCACCTCTATCAGAATACATTTGAGTCTTCTCTTCCTCCCATCCGCAGTCTTTTCTACATCGGCGGTTATACAGAAGGCTGGGGACTGTACAGTGAATTCTACGCCTATGATTTCCTTGGTTACTCAGCAGAAACCGCTTCCGCACTCCGGGCGCTTTCCTCCCTCAACTATGCCATCTGCTCTGTTCTTGATCTGGAAGTCCATACCTCCGGCTGGACAGAAGAGGACTGCTCCAACTATCTGCAAAGTTTCGGCATCACCGATGCAGAACAGGCTCATTCTCTTTACCTTACCATCCTCGAAGAACCTGCCAACTATCTTAAGTATTACCTCGGTTATCTGGAAATCTGCAAACTGAAAGAGAGTGCTTTCGCACTCTCTCCTGATCTTTCAATTATAGAATTTCACCGATGGTTTCTGGAAGAAGGTCCGACACCCTTTTCTCTTCTTCAGAAAGATCTTCCAGATCTCTGTCATGAGAATTCTCTGAAATAAGTCCTCAGTTTTTCCAGCGCCGCCGCAAGCACATCCAGTTCCTCTCCCTGGAATCCGTCCATGACCGTCTGCACCATCCGCCGATGGAAATCTGCATGCTTCTCATAAGCTAATCTTCCCTTGTCTGTCAGAGAGATCAGCACCACCCGCTTGTCTTCGGCACTTCTGACTCTGGTCACATACCCTTTTTTCACCAGGTTATTAATGGCTGTTGTCAATGTTCCCATGGTAACTGCCATGGCCTTCGCCACTGTTCCCATATTCTTTGGTTCTTTGACTCCGATGGCATCAATAATGTGCATATCATTAATAGAAATCTCCTTAAAGCTTCCTGTAATCAATGCTTTTTGTTCTACATCCAGAATCTCGTTGAACAGCATTACCAGCAAATTGTTAAAGATTTCCTCCTGATTCACGTTCTTACCTCCATGTGACCTTTCTGTTTTTCAGTATAACACACGGAAACGAACTGCGTCCATTATTTTACGGCAAAAATCTCATCCAGTTCTTTCACTTCACCAGTCTTCTTAATCTCCACATTCTCCGGTGCACTGGCTACCACTACAACGGTAGTGTCATAACCTGCAGCCTTGATTGCGTCATTATCAAACTCCAGAATTTTCTCTCCTTTTCTGACCTTTGCGCCAGTCTCTTTCAACTGGGTAAAGTGCTGTCCGTTTAACTCAACGGTATTGATTCCCACATGAATCAAAAGCTCTGTACCTGCCTCACTGGTCAGGCCGATGGCATGTTTCGTATCAAAGACCATGGTAATCTCTCCGTCAAACGGTGCTACGATCTCCCCTCTGGCCGGGATAATGCCCACACCTTTTCCAAGGGTTCCTGCTGCGAATACCTCATCCTTAATCTCCGTATACGGAATTGCTGTTCCTTCCACAGGTGCATAGACGATATCCTCTTTACACTCCGTCTCGGCTGCCTCTTCTTCCACAATCTCTTTCACCGGCTCTTTTTTCTCCGGCACTTTCTCTGTGGCATCTTTATATCCGAACATCCAGGTCAGGACGAATGCCACGCCTGCAGAAATCAGGAACATGATAATATAGTTCAGTGGATCATTCAGACAGAGCAGCAGTCCAAAGATACCGGTTACTCCGGTACCGGTTGCACCCAGTCCCACAATGGAAGTATACAGTGCTCCGCAGGCACCGCCTACTGCACCACAGATGAACGGCCGGAAGAACCGTAAGTTAACACCGAAGATAGCCGGCTCGGTGATTCCCATGAAGCAGGACATCGCAGACGGAACTGCCATGGATTTGATCTTCTTATTTCTGGTCTTCAGTGCAACGGCCAGTGCTACTGCACCCTGTGCGATATTGGCTGCAGATGCCAACGGCAGCCAGTATGTCTTTCCGTAAAGTCCCAGCTGAGCCACATCAATGACCGTATACATATGATGAACACCTGCAACTACAGTTGCAGAATAAAGGCCTCCCATGATAAAGCTTCCAATACCGAAGGGCAGGGTAATTAACTGCTGTACACCGCCGATAATTCCGTTTTCGATGGTGACAAAAATCGGTCCGATGATGGAGTAGGTCAGATATCCGGTTACAAATACGCTGACCAGCGGAGTCACAAAGAGATCAAACATGGCCGGTACAACTTTATGAAGCCGTTTCTCAATAAAGCACATCACAAATACAGCAATGATAACCGGGATTACATGTCCCTGATAGCCGACCATGTCAATTTTGTACAACCCAAACCACACGCTCTGGGTCTGCTTTACGCCCTCGGTTGCCACCGTCCAGGCATTCTGCAGATTTGGATGAATCATCAGCATACCGATAACCGCCCCAAGGTACGGGTTGCCGCCAAATACCTTTGCCGCACTGAATGCAATAAGAATCGGCAGGAACGTATATGCAGTATTTCCAAAGAGATTTGCAAATACAAAGATGGAGCCGGAAGTGTCAATATTCAGGAATCCGTTGTTTACCATGAAATTCAGGGCTTCCATGATACCCATGAGAAATCCGCTGGCTACAATGGCCGGAATGATCGGAACGAAAATGTCGCCCAGTGTCTTGATGGCCTGTTTGTACCACGGCTGTTTTGCCGTTGCCGCTGCTTTTGCTTCCTCGGTGCTTGCTCCTGTCAGACCGGAGATGCTTAAGAACTCGTCATATACTTTATTAACAACACCGGTTCCCAGGATAATCTGAATCTGCCCGGATGCACTGAACACACCCTTCACACCGTCAATTTCTTCTACCTGCTTTGCATCGCATTTTTCATTATCCGCCAATACCAGACGCAGTCTGGTAGAGCAGTGAGCTACAGAGACAATGTTTTCTTTTTTGCCCACTTTTTCATAGATCTCTTCCGCAATTTTCCTGTAATCCATGCCTTTTCTCCCTTTCTTTTTGTGTTATTACACTCTGTATCGATAAGATCCCGTCAGACCTTCACCACTTGCTTTCACAGTGTACTGATCCTTTTCGGGATAAAATCTCGTGGAAAATACGTCTTTTCCGCCATTCATAAATACTTCCACACAGGAAGCATCCACAACAATCCGGATGTCCTTACATGCTTTTATTTCCCGTGCCCGTAAGCCTCTTCCACATCCCAGCTTCCCATCGGTAAATTCCATTCTGAATACGTATTCTTCAGGGCTCCACGAAAGCTTCAGGCCGCCTGCAATAAGGACCTCCCATTTTTTCTCTGTATTTTTCAGATTCAATTCATAACAGATGTCTGTATTTCCAGTGTACTGTCCTTCAAATGAAACTTCTTCATTCCACCATGAACTCAGCTCTCTCACCGGATTCTGGCACACGATACCATCTTTCAGACTCAGCTCTCTTGCAAGAGTCAGCACATTCTGCCAGCCGTCTTCTGTCGTTCTGTTTGTATATTCATCTTCCACATCTGCCATTCCCATCCAGCCAATGAGAATCCGTCGTCCATCTTCTGTCATGAATGTCTGCGGCGCATAAAAATCAAATCCGCCGTCCAGTTCCCGGAATCCTTCCGGCACCCCGTCTGTCCGAAAATCGCCATGGATCACGCTTGTTACGGTCTGATATTTATTTGCGTACCAGTATCCGTCCTGTTCCACACCCTGCGGGGAAATGCAGAGGATGGTCTGTCCGTCCAGTTCATAGAGATCCGGACACTCCCACATAAATCCAAATTTTTCTTCTGACTCCAGTCTGTGGATGTAGTTCCAGTGATATTTGTCTTCCGAAGAAAATACAAGTACCACACCTTTATCTTCTTTTGTTCTGGCTCCCTGTACCATATAGTACCGGCCGCCCTCTTTCCACACCTTCGGATCCCGCACATGACAGGTCATGTCATCCGGGTAATCCGCATTGGTCATAAGAAGTTTCTTGGATTCAATCTTCTCTCCGTCTTTGCTCACTGCCAGAATCGTATTGGACTCTCTTCCATTGGTGACATAGTTATAATCTCCCAGATTCTTTACATTGCCAGTGTAAAAAAGAGACATCTGGTCTCCTTCCACCAGTGCAGATCCGGAATATGCTCCGTGACAGTCATAGGGCTGATCCGGCAGCATTGGAACACCTTTAAATTCCCAGTGGATCAGATCCTGACTCACAGAATGACCCCAAAATTTCAGACCGCCCTGCGGTTCAAAGGGTGCCATCTGAAAAAATGCGTGATATATACCGTCTTTCTGGCAGAGACCATTCGGATCATTAAGCCATCCCACCGGTGGAGCCACATGAAACGCTGGTCTCCAGCGTTCTGGCATTTCTTTTCTCAGTTCTTCCTTTATAAGCTTCTGAAACGCCCTGTAAAGTGCATTCATTTATTTTTCTCCTCTCTTTCTCAGTGAACTTTCTCTGCTGATCAGTTCCGCGTGAAGCGGATGATCAATTACCGATTTGTCATCCGGATGATCCAGCCGGTGAATAAGCCTCTGTACCGTAAGCGCAGCCATCTCTTCTATCGGCTGGGCAATACTGGAAAGCCTCGGATACAGATATTCACATATATAAGTATTATCAAAACCAATAACGCCCGCCTGCTCCGGAATTCGAATTCCCATCTCCTCCAGAATTCCAAGTGCCTGTATAGCTCTCCGGTCATTGTAGGTAAAGATTCCGGTACAGTGATCCGTCTTCTTAAAATGTTCTTCCAGTGCCTGCCGGATTTCTTCTGTCTTCTTCGTCGTAATCACCGTCAGATGCGCTCCGAAATCCGGCCTGATCTTCGCCAGTGCATCCACAAAGCCGCGGTACTTCATATCTCTCGTATTTCCCAGAAACAGATATTCTTCATATCCCTGTTCTGCCAGATGTCTTCCTGCCAATGCGCCGGCTTCGTCATGTGCCAGATAATAAGAATCTACACCGGATGCCTTCCTGGTAATCACCACCACAGGAATCTCCAGCTTCCGTACCATGCTTCTCCACTGAACAGCATTCTCATCCACCGGGACAAGAACCAGTCCGTCTACCCGGTACCGTCTCACCACATCCAGACATTCCTTCTCATGCTCCGCATCATAGCCGGTATTGAAAAGGATAATGCTGTATCCTGCCTTTCCGGCTTCCTGTTCAATATATTTCACCAGATCTGCAAAAAATGCATTTCCAATATCCGTCACTATCACACCGATCAGTTTTGTCCTGCTTCCTACAAGACTCTGCGCCAGCACGTTTGGTTGAAAATCATGCTCCCTTGCGCATGCCAGCACCTTTTCCCTGATCTCAGGATTGACTGTTTTGTTTCCATTCAGCACACGAGATACCGTGGGCTGCGATACGCCAGTTAATCTGGCGATTTCTGCCATCGTTATCATATCGTCCTCCTGCTGTGAATACGTATTCACAACTTCTGTAACTGATATTATCATGTCCTTATTTGCACGTCAATTGGGACATTTTTATAATAATAAGAGTGGATTTTTGTGCAGATTATACTATCCCCGCCAGCACTACACTGGCAGCGATTCCCGCGAGAGTAGAAAAGAGGGCTCCGGCAAGCGTCCACCGGGTCCTGGATATTTTTACAGTGAGAAAATAGACACTCATAGTGTAGAAAACAGTCTCCGTACATCCCATCATAATGGATGCCAGCATTCCAGTATAAGAATCGGTCCCATACTGTTTATAAACGTCCAGCACAAGCGACGTGGCGGCAGAAGCCGAGAAGAGCCTGACCAGAGCCAGCGGAATCAACTGCTCTGGAAAATGCAGAATTCTGGCCGGTAGCACAAGTAGTTTTGTCAGAACGTCAAGCACACCAGAAGCACGCAGCATCCCGACCGCAGTCATGAGTCCCACCAGTGTCGGAAAGATCCGGAATACGGTTCTGACACCCTCAGAAGCACCCTTTACAAATTCATCATACACAGACGTACCGGAAAAGATTCCATCCGCCAGAATATAGAAAATGAGAACCGGGATCAGATACTCTGAGAGATAGCAGAGAAACCCCATTTTTCATCCTCCTGTCAGACTTATCTGTCTGTACAGTATATGTCACTCAGAATGCAATATCCCTGTGTTCGACAGATGTGGAAAATACAATCAGCGTCTTGGTATGTCCAAATCGCTGCAGTACATTGATAAAATGATCCAGCTCCACGGTGGACTGATAGGCGACTTCGATGAGCATGGAATAATCTCCGGTCACACAGTTGCATTCAATTACATTGGGGACAGACTGGATAAATGGATAAAATTCCTTTTTCTGATAGGGTTCCACACTCAGATTAATAAATGCCTTGATTCCATATCTGTTCTGCCTCCCTGATTTTTTCCAAAGAGTAGCACCTTGCTTTCTTCTTTGCAACCTTGTTTTCAAAAGTCAAATCAGAAAAATATTTATTTTATTTTGTGGAAACATCTGATTTAAATTTTTTAGAAGGATCTCTCTTAAAACTATTTACACTGCCGGAAAGCTGACTGTACTGACACTTATGACTCCCCTTATCCAGGAGCTGCGCCGTCTTCATGATGCACTGATGAAGAAATCCGAAGGATTTGTCGATGTGATCAAAATGGGTCGTACACAGCTGCGGGATGCCGTTCCCATGCGTCTCGGCCAGACCTTCCACGGATACGCTTCCATGATCGAAAGAGACATCCTGCGCCTCACTGACGTGAGCAGAGAAATGTATACAATAAACCTCGGCGGCACTGCCATCGGTTCCTGTATCAACACCTCTCCGGCTTATCTTCACAATATCGTTCCCTGCCTAAGCAGTATCATCGGATATCAGAAATAGCCAAAGCAGCATTGAAATCCAACCGTACCGTCCGCGAACTGGTACTGGAAGAACACCTGATGACTGCCGCTGAACTGGAACAGGTTCTGGATCCCTACGCCATGACTGAGACCACGGAAGATATGAAACAGGCCATGTAAACTTGTACATTTTTTCTCCCCGTGATAAACTGAATATAATTATTTTCAAATACAGCAAGGAGAGAAATGTCATGTTATCATTTCAGAACGATTATCAGGAAGGCGCTCATGAGAAAATTCTGGCGCGTCTTATAGAAACCAACCTGGAGCCGCTGTCCGGCTATGGCAGCGATCTTTATTGCGAAAGTGCGAAAAAAAAGATTCAGACTGCATGCGACTGCCCGGAAGCCGATGTCTGGTTCCTGACCGGCGGCACCCAGACCAACCAGACCATCATTGATACCATGCTGGAGCCCTATGAAGGTGTCGTTTCCGCCGAGACCGGCCATGTTGCCTCCCATGAAGCGGGTGCTATCGAATACAGCGGCCACAAAGTGCTGACCATTCCGCAGCACGAAGGCAAGATCGATGCTGCAGAACTGGAAACCTTTTTACGAAAATTCTGGGAAGATGGAAATCATGAACACATGGTATTCCCTGGAATGGTCTACATTTCCCATCCGACAGAATACGGTACTCTTTATACCAAAGTGGAGCTTGAAAATCTGTCCGCCATCTGTGACGCCTACCAGATTCCGCTCTTTCTGGACGGTGCACGTCTCGGATACGGACTGGCGGCTTCTGATACCGATGTCACACTGCCGGATATTGCACGCTGCTGCCATGTCTTCTACATCGGTGGCACAAAAGTCGGCGCTCTGTGCGGAGAGGCTGTAGTCTTCACCAGACACAATACTCCGAAGCATTTTCTGACCCGTATCAAACAGCATGGTGCCTTGCTGGCAAAAGGACGGCTTATCGGCATTCAGTTTGATACCCTATTTACAGACAACCTCTATTTTGAAATTGGAAAACATGCCATTGCCATGGCCGAACTTCTGAAAAAAGGACTGGCCGACAATGACATCCCGCTCTATCTTAATTCTCCTACCAATCAACAGTTCCTGCTGCTCACTGACGAGCAGGCAGAACGGCTGAAGCATGACGTGGTTTATTCCTTCTGGGAAAAACCTGATGAAGATCATACCGTCATCCGACTGGTCACTGACTGGGCCACGACAGAAGCCCAGGTATTGGAACTCGTACAAGTTATCTGTACCTGCCTGAAGAATTCATAATCTTACAGAACACCACTGCCGCACCGGTACTCACCAGCGTAGCCACAATGGCCGGTCCGGTCACGGCAGCCGGGTTCACGCTTCCATACTGGCTCCGGTAAGCAATGATATTTACCGGCACCAGCTGGAGCGAAGAAATATTCAATACCAGAAATGTACACATCTCATCACTGGCAGTCCCGGCCGGGACTCCCGCCCCCTGTTCTCTGCGAATCTTCTCCAGTTTCGACAATTCCTCCATTGCCTTCATTCCCGCCGGAGTGGCAGCCCAGCCAAGTCCCAGCATATTGGCAATGCAGTTCAGGGCGATCTGCTCCATGGCAGGATGACCTGCAGGAATCCGTGGAAACAGTCTCCGGAGCAATGGTTCCACACCTTTCGTCAACCGTTCCACCAGGCCGGATGCCGTCCCGATCTGCATCAGTCCCATCCAGAAAGCCAGAATTCCCAACATGGTCATACTTAATGTCACCGCTTCTTTGGCCGAATCCAGCGCTGCCTGCGTGATATCCGGCAATGTTCCATAAAATGCCCCGTAGACCACCGCTGCCAGCATCATTCCCGCCCATAATCCATTCATCATAAAATCCCGCAAACTTCCTACTTACTGAAAGTCTACGGGATTTTCCACACAATCATTCCTTTTTCTGAATCTTTTCCACATTCTGCACCGTCAGAATGTCGTTTTCCACCTTAAACTTCACATCATATCCTGCAAAGGACACGCCGTAAAGACGCTCCGGATCCTGCACGTAAGCAGGTCTTGGATCCTGAGCCAGTACACCGATCACGGCCTCTCTTTTTTCTTCCGGATATACCCGGAGCAGTTCTTCCGGGAAATGCACTTCCAGCTCATGCACCCTCGTCTCTTTTGTATATCCTTCCGAAGCTTCCGGATGACAGTCCGATAACGGAATATAAGGCTTAATATCATAGATGGGGGTTTTGTCCATCAGATCTGCACCCTCTACGGTCAACACAGGCCCCCTTTTTTCATCCATCTCCACTTTAATTAGTCGTACACAGGAGAGGCCGATATCATTTGGACGAAACGGAGAGCGGGTGGCAAAAACGCCTTTTCTTACCTTTCCGCCCAGACGCGGCGGTTTAACCGTCGCCGACCAGTGTTCTTTTCTGGATTCAGAAAATTTCCACAAAAGCCAGATATGGGTAAATTCGTCAATTCCCTTCACGATCTCCGGATTCCGGTATTCCGGCTCAAACACGATCTGGCCAGTCAGTCCTTTTACCAGCCCACTCTGCCTTGGAATGCCGAATTTGTCCGGGAAATCTGTATGAATATGTGCAATAATTTTCATAACCGTCTCTTTCTAATCTTCTTTCAGTTTGTGGAACCATACCACATACAGCATGGTGAAAAAGCTGGCACAGCCGCCCACCAGATTGGAAACAGGTTCTGCGATAAAGACGCCGTTCAGTCCCAGTGCCGGGATCATTGGAAGCAGGATCGTCAGCGGCACCACAATAATAACTTTTCGGAAAATCGAAAAGAAGATCGCATATTTTGCCTCTCCCAGTGCCTGGAACGACGCCTGTCCGGTAAACTGCAGCGCCATAAAACAGAATCCGAAGAAATACAGATGCATGGATGGCACCGCTGCCGCCACCAGTTCCGCATCAGAGTTAAACAGCCGGATAAATGCTTCCGGAAATGTCAGTGTCATAATCCACATCAGGCATGTATAGATGATACAGATCGTCACCATAAATCGGATTCCCTGTTTCACCCGATCCTTCTTCTGCGCGCCATAATTAAAACTGATGACCGGCTGCGCGCCGCTGGTAATTCCATTGACCACCATGGTCGCCACATCCCGGACCGAGATCAGTACCGTCATAACCCCTACATACAGATCGCCGCCGTACAGCTGAAGCTGCCGGTTACAGACTACCTGCACCAGACTGTTGGTAAAGAGCATAAAGAAATTGGACAGTCCAAGAGAAACGATCTCTTTCACTACCGTGAATTCCGGTTTCCGCCAGCAGATTTTCAGCCGGAGATCCGGTTTCTCCCCGGTCAGGAAAAAGAGTACCCACAGTGCGGACAAAAACTGCGCGATAATTGTTGCAATGGCCGCTCCTTCTACTCCCATATGAAATACGAAGATAAACAGAGGATCCAGAATAATATTAACCAGCGCGCCAAGCCCCACCGTCACCATTCCCATGGTTCCAAATCCCTGCGCGTTGATAAACGGATTCATACCGATCCCGACCATGACGAACATATTTCCAAGAAGATAGATTCTTAAATAGGAACTTGCATAAGGATAGGTCACCGAGCTGGCTCCCAGCGCATAGAGAAGCGGCTTTTCGATAACATATCCGGTCACCGTCAGCACGACGCCCGCAGCAAAGAGCATCCAGAACGCATTCTGCATATACCGCTTCGCTGCGTCATAATCCCGTCTTCCTCTGGCCATAGAACATAACGGTGCGCCGCCCATGCCAAAGAGATTGGCAAATGCCGTGATCATACTGATAATCGGAAACGTGATTCCCACACCGGTCAGTGCCAGTGAGCTGGCTCCCGGAATATGCCCGATATACATCCGGTCTACCATATTGTAGAGAAGGTTCAATATCTGTGCCACCGTCATCGGTACTGCCATACGTATGATATTCTGCTCTACACTTCCCACTCCAAAATCATTTTTCTGCTCTTTCATATCCATCTTCTCCCAGTACTCTTAATATCCATATACCTCATAAATCTCGTCCGTGTATTTTCCCGGTTCTTTATAGATAATCAGTGGCTTTTCTACCGTAATTCTCGATTTACCGCCCTTAACCGCTTCTATGAATACCATGTTTGGCTCTCTGTCAATAAACGGGTACGCAAGCTGCATCCGCTTCGGTTCCAGTCCGCAGCCGCACAGTTCCGTCATAATCTCCGCCAGCCGAAACGGCCGGTGCACCATATAAAATCTTCCACCGGGCATCAGAAGCCCTGCTGCCTGGCTTACCACGTCATGAAGGGTACATAAGACTTCATGGCGGGCAATAGCCTTTGGCTGATCCGGATTTTGCAGGCCGTGATGCTCTGTCATGTAAGGCGGATTACTGGTCACTACATGGCAGGAGGCTGCTCCAAAAATCTGAACCGCCTCCTTTATGTCTCCATCCACTATATGCACCCTATCCTGCAGATCATTTAAGAGCACACTTCTTCTCGCCATATCAGCGCTCTCAACCTGGATCTCCAATCCGGTAAAGGAAGCACCCTTTGTCCTTGCTTCCAGCAGGATCGGAATGATTCCCGTTCCAGTTCCCAGATCCACGACCCGTTCTCCCGGCTTTACTTTTGCAAATCCGGCGAGCAGCACCGCATCCATTCCAAAACAAAAACGGCCCGGATCCTGAATGATCCGGTAGCCGTTTCTTTGAAGCTCATCCAGACGCTCTCCTGGTTTTAATTCTATTTCCATAGAGTTCCTCCGTGATTCCTCTTTATTTCAAAAATCCCTTCGATTCCAGATACTCCAGTGATCTTAACTGTTTCTCCCAACCGGCCATTTCAAGAAGCACCGATGCCTCAATCTGATACTCCTCCATCAGGTTAAAAAAACGATTCCAGTCAATTATACCATCTCCCAGCGGAAGATGCATGTCTTTTACTAAATCATTATCATTAATATGCATATGTCGGATATACGGCACAGTCTTTTCAAACCACGCTTCCGGACTTTCCTCTTTTCCAAACACTGCCGCATGGGCATAATCAAGACAGATTCCAAACCGGTCACTGTTCTGCATTGCTTTTGTCAGCTGGACTAATTCCCTACTGTTCCAGTCAAACATGTTTTCCATATAGACAGACTGATTCTTATATTCTTCCAGTATGTCTGTCCAGAATTCCACATTGGCTTCCAGCCAGCTTTCCCGGTATTTTTTGTCATTAAAGCTGGCAAGCAGTCCTGTATGAAATACCACCCCACGGACACCCATCTCCTGAGCGATCTCCATGGACTGCCGAACCCGGAATCTGGATACCTTCCTGATCAGCGAATCCTCACTATGCACACTGATATCAATAAATGCTCCATGAAGTGTATCATTGGAACAGTCTCTTCCCAGACTCTTATAAAAAATCAGCTTGCGTCTGCATTCCGCTCTGTCATCCAGGTATCCGGGCAGCATAAAATCATTATATTCAAATACAGCTCCGTACTTCTCTGCGAGATCCAGGCTCCGTCTAATGTTGGAGCTGTCCGGTATGATCTCATACAGTCTTTTTTTATCTGTCATTTTCAATCTCATCTACGAGCGCACTGTATACTTTCAGGAGATTTTCATTCTCCTTACGAAGATTTCTGCACAGGTTCGCTGAAATGACCATCAGCAAACGGCAGCCTGCCTGCGGATGTTTCTCACAAAATGCCCGGAAATCTTCGCTTGAAAGCACTGCAGTCCGACAATCTGTAGTTGCAAGTACGGTAGCTGAACGACGGTCACGGTCTATCATGGCAATCTCACCGAAGACACAGTGCATACTGTCGTTCAGCTTCGCACAGACGTATTCCTCTCCATAGAGAGTGGTCTTCAGAACATCCACCTGTCCTTTCAGAAGAAGGTACATGCAGTCTCCCTCTTCGTTTTCTTCAATAATCCGGCTTCCTTCCGGAAAATCTTCTCTCTTCAAAAGAAGCAGAAGATCCTCCATATCCGCATCCGTTATCTGTGCAAGCATCGGAAACTGTTTTAATTCTCCAATTAATTTTTCTTTTTCCTTCATCAGATCTCATCTCCCAGTACCACCAGTCCGGTATACTCCTTTAAAATGTAATCATCCGGTGGATTTAAAAATGGTGCATTCCTTTCCATTGATTTTACATCCTTCAGGCGCTGGACGATCTGTGTGTAGTCGGTGGATTTCTGTGCTTCGGCCAGTACCGAATGTTTTAACTCATACTCCGCACCCATATTTTCCAGAACTCCAAGCACCATGATATGATTGTGTTCTTTGTAATATCTGGATACTTCCGCAAATGTTTTTCCATGCCACGACTCATCCAGATCGAAAATCTGGACACTGATGCCATCTCCATTATCAAATAAAGAAGATAATACCTTTGCCATTCCATTATAAAGAGTGGCCGTCGAAAGAATATACCTGGTATATTCTTCGGAATAGATTACTTCATCACACTTATTGGATTCCAGGTAATTCTTATATTTCTTTGTCTGCACCTGGGCGCAGATATGTATTTTCGGATTCATGCCTTTTAACATCAGCATGGCCGCAAACACTCTGGAATCAATAAGTTCCGGGGTCAGACCGTCATCTTCCTCCCCCAGAATGAGAGCCTTGGATGCATATCTTGCATTGGCTCTTTTTAAAACATCTTCTTCGGAAAAATCGCCATGTACATACTGAATTCCCCGAAGTTCTTCATCTGCCAGGAAAAAACGGATCTGCTCTTCGTCCCGGTTATTGATTAACACCATATCCGAGAGCTTAAGCTCTTTATTCTTTCGTTTAATATCCAGAATCAAACCCTTCTGATTATTTTTCCATCCACAGATAATAATATGATTTCTTAAACTCTGCAATTTCTTGAGTCCTCTCACGGAATTTGCCCGGCGTTCAATCAGATACGAAGAAATATAACCGGTAACTGCAGATACACCAAACATGCTGATCAGCAATACAACAATTCCGAGTAACCGGCCTCCTACGGATTCCGGATAATGATCGGCATAATCCTGTCCGAACAGCGTTGCCGTATTCCACAGAAGCACATTGTAAAAGGCTGTTCCCTTTGGTCCGCCAAATTCCGCATACCAGTAGAACAGACAGCATATAAGGTAAAGTCCCAGGACACCCAGCGTCACCATCAAAGATGTCCTGCTCAGAAACCGGCGGAAGATCTTTTCCGCCCAGTCTCTGACAGAATCACCGTTTTTTTTCATTTATCCTATACTCCCGTTACTGTGCGGACCATTTAATTATTATATTTTCCGTCACTGCCTTTGTAAAGTCATAATTCCAGCTGCCGGATGCGCTCGGCTGAAGCTTCGGCTTGGATGCGGTCTTTCCATCTTCTACCGTCTGTGTACAGAACACATCACCGGATGCCGTCTGAAAGGTAACGGTATAAGTCTTTGTCTCTTCATCGGAAGAGGAAGGCTTCTTTTTGCTGGAATGATGAGATTTCTGATTATCATCATTTCCTGGCGAGTCCTCAGAAGTTTCTGAAGATCCTCCGGAAGAAGACGGTGTCTCTTCCACTGCCGGTACGACAGGTTCCGGAGTCTCAATGACTGCTGGTTCTTTTTCTGTCTTCGCTGGCTTTTTCACTTCTGCAGACTCCTCTGGTTCCTCTGTCTGATCCAGTCTTCTTAACAGTTCCTCTACCTCTTCTCTTGTAAGACAAAGATCTGAGCCATCATCAATACAGAAGAGCAGGAATTCCAATGCCTCCCGATTCAATGTCGTATAATCAATATCATGACCTTTATCACCTACATATTCGGAAATCTCCGTATCACCATGAATCAGCACTTCTTTTCCAGGTGCAAGCTGTACTTCTTCCTCACTGATCGTTCCATCCGGGAAGACCAGACGACAGCCAACAATACCATCAAATACCTGCACCGTCGTGTAGGAATCTCCGTCCTCATCATATACAATGGCTACCCGGAATACGGTTCCTCTTACCGCCATGGTGGAATTAGGAACGGTTACCTCATAACTGGACTTTTCACTCAGCTTCTCGGACAGGTAGTTCATAACTGCCCCTGATTCCAGGTGAATGATCGTCCTGCTGTTTTCTCTTGTTCCGTCTGCCTCCAGAGTCAGACTGGATCCAGGCTCCAGCATGGCATATTTGTTATCATCCATGCTCAGAATTAAACTGGAACTGGAATCCACAGACAACCGGTCCCCGCTCTCCAGTTTCATATCTTCATAAGCATCCAATGATCCGACACTTGCCCGTTCCACCGTTGCCGTTCCTTTTATAGACATGACTTTTATGTCTCTGTAAGACTCTTCTTTTTTCATTCCAAAACTAATAATAAGCGCTGATACAATCAGAAGACCCATGATTGCTGCACCGTATTTTACCCAAGTTTTCATTTTGCTGTCTTCTCCTCTGATTACTCAAACGTATAATAGCCGCTCTGCGGTACATAAATCGTCACATTTGCAGTATACGTACTGCTGTCTCCCTGGGCTTTTCGTCCTGGACCCAGAATGTAGGACTGTCCCTGAATCAGATAATAGACTCCCGCTTCGTAAATACCAGTGTAAGCAATCTTCCATTTTGCCTTCAGCGTCTCGTCCATATCCGGCATCACAAAAGAAGCTCCAGGAGTCAGTACTTTTCCGGTGGAAATCTGCTCCCATCCATCAAACAGATAGCCGTCTTTTTCAAGACCTGCTGCCACACTGACGTTACTGTTATAATCCGCGCTTTTACTCTCCGGTGCGCTGGTCTTTCCGCCGTTTCCATCATACTTCACCTGATGGGAATTAGCTTTCCACTGAGCAGTAAGTACCACATCTCTTGCCGGTACCTTAAATACTGCTCCCGGCTGATAGGTAGTAGTTCCGTCACTCCATCCCTGGAAGGTGTAACCGGTCTTGGTGGGAACTACCGTATCAATGGTATAGTCTGTCTGATAATTCTGCTCTACTGTCTCTGCCGGCACTCCCATGGCTGCACCATTGCCGTCATAGGAGATCTTGTAGGAGTTGATGAACCACTGGGCAATGAAAGTTATGTCCTGATCTCGCATAGGGAATTTTGATCCATGCTCCACCTTTACCCATTCATTTTTATCAAGTTCTACAATCCAGTTCCGGAATGTATAGCCTTCCTTCGTCGGTTTCGAAGGCCAGGTAATTTGGGTATTATAGTCTGCCGTCCCCTCACTGTAAACCGTTCCATCTTCATCCACAAATTTCAGATCATAAGGTACCGCTTTCCACTGAGCGGTAAATGTTACATTGGCTTCGGTGATCCTATAAGGTTCCCCAGCCTGATAGATCTTATTGTCAGAACCAAGCCATCCGGCAAACGTATATCTGCCACTGATATCATTCAACTGCGGAAGTTCTATATTCGTATTTACAATCTCAGATCCGCCTTTCGGAACAGTAACCGTTTCGTCTGCTGGCGCATTCACGTTATAGGAATAGGTTCCTTTCCATATGGGTTTTACTGTTAAAGAATGGGCACCATCGTCATAGAAATTAATTTCTTTTGTTTCAGAAATCTCCGCTCCATTAAGTAAATAGCTCCATCCGGCAAACGTAAACTTGCCACGCGCTGCAGTTGCATCCTTAGGTAAAATACTTTCCCAGGTCTGACCTTCTTCTCCCGGATGAATCGTTGCTGTTCCGGTACCTATATTGGAAAATTTTGTGTCTGTAAAATCATCGTCTCGATAGGTATAGGTTACTTTCTTCTCAAAATTTTGATCCGTAATCGTGGATTCACGATACTGATAATATTTTCCATCTTTATTTACATATTTAATGGATCCCTCTGCCAGATCTGACACCGGTTTTTTGAGAGTCCATTTACCTTTCTTGAATTCAATATCATCCTTACCTGATACATTATTAATCTCAATTATTTCATTCACGGCGGCTTCTGTTTGCTTCGCAGTCAATGTTCCTGTCGTCTTATTTTCAATCCGCAGATTATACTGTCCATCCACTAAATTCCAGCAGGATGTAAGTTTGATATTGTTGTCTGTTTTTACATTCGTCTGCCCATCTACATTGACATTAACTGCATCAAATACCAGATTTCCATCCGTCTGAGCAAACATTACCGTCATAGTATCCGTTGCATCACATGGAGTTTCATTCTTATTGATAACCCATTTATTTGCAAATACATAAGAATCACCCGGCTTAATTAATTGCTCTGTTACCGTTTTTAAATCATAGGTTGCCTGTGATGCTGTTGAACCTACCTTGGCATTTAATGTACTAGCTGTTCCAGCATCCACCGTTACTTCTACCTTCTGCCGCCAGCCCGCAGTAAATATGACATTTTCAGCTTTGACATCTTCTTCAGTAAAGGTATATGCATAATTTTGATCATCACTACCCGATAAAAAAATTCCATTTTTGTACCAGCCAATGAAATCATATCCTGACCTCGTAGCACTATTTTCATTAAGTTTAATCGATGTTCCTACTTGTTTATCATTTTGATATGTATTTTTTTCGGACTACTATCATTATCATTCCAATTTTTTTCAACATATTTTACAACATCAGGCAAAAGATCCATCACAGCCGGCACATTTTCTTCTGTACTCGTGATCACTACCTGATTATTTTCTACAGAATCTTCCTCAGCTGCTGGTTCTTCTTCCGGCTCTGTCTCTTCCTCAACGGATTTTTCTTCGACTTCTTCCGTACCTTCCGAAACATCTGCCCCCACAGCTTCTGCTTCTTCCGCCAGTCCGATGATGGCCGGATTTACCGTCAGAATTCCTGCCATGCAGAAAATCGTCATCAGCTTTATCATTCTTTTTTTCATTTATCTACCCTCATTACGCCTTTTATTGTGCATAAATACCAACATATTTAGCTTAATATAGAACGCTTCTTTTCGCAAGTAAAATAGATGATAAAAAGTCCTGATTTCTACAATACTTCCTCCACACTGTAGACACAGATTTCCTTCGCCTTACCTTTCAGCGGGATCATGCCCTTTTCCGTGACACGGATACGGTCTTTCAGTGCTTCATAGACCTGCTCACTGATAAGAATCTCCCTTGCCATTGCCTTTCCTTCCAACCGGGATGCTGTGTTGACCGTATCTCCGATAGCCGTATAGTCCATCCGGAAATCACATCCCACGTTGCCAACGACGGCAGGACCGCAGCTGATACCGATTCCAAAATTAACTTTCTTATGAAAGCGCTTTTCCATCCGGTCTTCCAGATCCTGCGCTCCCGCTACGATGTCTCTTGCTGTACAGACTGCCCGGTAGATATAGTCGTCAAGATCGAAGGGGGCATTGAAGACCGCCATGGTGGCATCTCCGATAAATTTATCCAGTGTGCCGCCATTTTTGAAGATGGCATGGGTAGTCAGATTCAGATATTCATTCAGAATCTCCACCACCTCCTCTGGTTCCAGATTCTCTGAGAGGGAGGTAAATCCGCGGATATCCACGAACATGGCTGCAATCTCTCTCCGCTCGCCACCCAGACTGATCTGGAACTCACCGCCTTTGGACACCTCATCCACGATCTGGGGCGCCACATATTTTTTAAATGCACGCATAATCTCCCAGCGCTTTTTCTCCCCCACCAGATAACCGGATACCACATAAAATACATAGACTACACTCAGAATAAGAGGCAGATAGATAAGGGGCATCACATATCCGTTTCGATACAGCAGCGTTCCCACAGCAAATTCCGCCACCGTAATCACGGTTGTCAGAATGCCGGCTGCCCAGATTTTGCTTTTCCAGATAAACCGGCTGCAAAGGCCTGCGACCAGTGCCATCAGTACTGCCAGCAGCCATTTGTTGACCGGAACTGCTGTCTTCTCCTTCAGCAGCGCATCTACAATGTTTGCATGGATTTCCACACCGTACATCTGGGTCTTCCTCTGTACTGCCACGTGAAAAGAATCCTGCATTCCCGGCGCATAAGCTCCGACGAAAACAATGCAGTCCTTAAAGACTCTCGGATCAATGGTTCCATTTAAGACATCGCACAGCGAGACATTTTCGTACTCTCCGCTCCGTCCGGAATAGTCAAATTCAAACTCATGGTTGGCATAAACTTTGGGCTGATAGCAGTCTTCTCCCATTTTTTCCATGTAAGCCGCATAGGTGGCATAAGCCAGACTATAGATCTTTTCAGAACCCACATTCGCCCAGGCAATGGCCTGACGGATATATCCATCCTCATCCTGCACCGTATTGGCAAAGGCATCTCCGGTCACCTCACGAAGTGCCGGATAGGATTCCTCCATCATGGTAATATGAAGGGGATCCACATAGTAATCCCCATTTGCATCCTGCTTCGTGGTTGCCTGATAGACCAGGTTCGTGGCGGTAATGACATTTCCTGCCTGTCTGCAGGCTTCCGCAAACCGTTCATCTCCTTCCTTGTCCATCTCATTGATATACAGAATATCGAACGAGATGACGGCAGGCGCATTTTCCGGATCCTGGCTCAAAATTTCCACCAGCCGTGCCGGGATCTCTCTTGTCCAGGTATTATACTGCCCCAGCTCGCTCAACGTCTTTTCATCAATCTTGATAATTTTTATTTTCGCATTTGTTCCTTCCGGCTGCTGCCACATCTGATCGGTCAGCGCACGGTCTGCCGCATACATAGGTTGAAACATGCAGCATAAAAAAGTAAGCAGCATGACAACTGCTATTCCAATGTCATACTGCTTCACATGTTTTTCCAGAAAATTTTTCATTGATCCCGCCGTCCTTTCAGATTACTCTTCCTCAAGAAGTGCCTGATAGATCTCCCGTTTACCGACTCCCCGGTCTTTTGCCACCTGCTTCATGGCATCCTTCCGGTTCATTCCCTGCTCTTCATATAGTTTCATATGATCACCAAGGGACATTTCCTTCCATGCGTCCTGAGCTTCCTGCTCCATCTGCTGTCTGGAACAGCCTTCCAGTACAAGGACATATTCCCCTCTTGGTTCATTCTGTTCATAATAAGGAACGGCCTCCTTAAGCGTCGTCTCAAAGCCGGTCTCATGCTTTTTGGTCAATTCCTTGCAGACAGTGATTTTTCGATCTCCAAGCTCATTCAAAAGCTCCTGAAGTGTCTTCACAAGGCGGTGGGGAGCTTCATAGATGATACTGGTGCGGGTCTCTGCCTTCAGTTCTTCCAGAACAGCCCGGCGCTCCTTTTTATCGGTCGGTAGAAATGCTTCAAAGCAGAACCGTCTGGTAGGCCGTCCGGAGATGACCAGCGCTGTCACGCAGGCACAGGCTCCCGGCACTGCCGTCACAGGCACTCCCGCATCCCGGCACATACGGACCAGTTCTTCCCCCGGATCGGAGATCCCGGGCATTCCTGCATCTGTGATCAGGGCGATATTTTCCCCCTCCAGCAGACGCTTTACCAGATACTGGCCTTTATCGATCTTATTGAATTCATGATAGCTGGTCATGGGCGTGTGGATATCAAAGTGGTTCAGAAGCTTCACACTGTTCCGTGTATCCTCCGCTGCGATCACATCCACTTCTTTCAGAATCCGCACGGCCCGGAAGGTCATATCTTCCAGATTGCCGATCGGTGTGGCGCACAGATACAATGTCCCTTTACTGTTTGTCATGGGGTTTTGCTTTTCCTTCCTTGCGATCCAGTGCTTCCAGTTCCTTTAAAGCCTTATCGTGCTTATCCTCGCCCTTATTGTTGTTATTATTCTTATTTGGTTTTTCTTTCTTTCTGCGCGGCTTGAAACGAAGTTCTTCCACCGGATATTCCCGGATCTCTTTTTCTTCATTTTCCAGAGTTACGATAACTTTAACTTTCTGGCGAAGTACATTGACTGAGGTTACCTCTCCTTTGCTTCCGTCCTGGGCTGTCACATAATCGCCAATACCCGGCAGACGGCTGTTCAGCTCTTCATACGTATCCTGCTCATGCTTCAGACAGCACATGAGACGGCCGCAGACACCGGAGATCTTGGTCGGGTTCAAAGACAGATTCTGTTCTTTCGCCATCTTGATGGATACCGGCAGGAACTCTGACTGATGGGTATGGCAGCAAAGCGGTCTTCCGCAGATACCGATACCTCCCAGAATCTTTGTCTCATCCCGGACACCGATCTGGCGAAGTTCGATTCTGGTACGGAAAACAGCTGCCAGATCCTTTACCAGCTCACGGAAATCAATTCGTCCGTCTGCGGTAAAATAAAAAAGTACTTTATTATTATCAAAAGTATATTCCACATCAATGAGCTTCATTTCCAGCTTATGCTTGCGGATCTTTTCCAGACAGATTTTGAAAGCTTCCTTTTCTTTCTCTTTATTTTCCTCCGCCTGTCTGGTATCCTGCTCTGTTGCCATTCTGAGCACCGGTTTTAACGGCTGTACGACTTTGCTGTCGTCCACTTCTTTATCGCCGATCACTACATAGCCATATTCCAGTCCTCTGGCAGTCTCCACGATCACATGATCGCCTGTCCGGATCTTTAATTTCCCCGGGGAAAAATAATAGATCTTGCCTGCCTGCCGAAATCGCACGCCAATTACTTTTACCATTCTTAATTCTCCTTCATGGTCAGAAGCAGAAGCTCCATCACCATATCAAAATTTACATTGGCATTCAGACGGATCTTCGCCTTGTCCAATGCTTTCAGTATACATTCCAGTCCCTCATAGGAACTGTTCTTTGCCTTGTCCCGGATTGCTCCGAGTTCTTCTTTGAAAATCAGCAGATCTGCATCCTGTGTTGCTTTAAACATAAGTACATCCCGGTACCATACCATCAGAAGGTCCAGATAATCGTTGATATCTATCTTATAGGTGCCAATCTTCTTTAAATCTTCCGTGAGGTCACTGACGTCCATCTCAGAAATATATTTGACAAGATGAATCGCATGCTCCATCATCTCGGAAAAGCTGTCGGATAATGCCAGTCTCTTCGCTTTTCCCACATTTCCCTGGGCAAATGCCGTGCAGACATCCGCCTTATAATCAGGAAGTTCCAGTTCTTCCATCAGGTATTTTTTAATCTTTTCAGACGGTACCGGCTTGAGGTCCAGCACCACACATCTGGACAGAATCGTCGGCAGGAGCATACCTGTATTGGCCGTCAGAAGCAGGATCACTGCATAGGCAGGCGGCTCCTCTATGGTCTTCAAAAGGGCATTCTGCGCCTGTGGCGACAGTTTCTCCGCTTCATCCACAATATAGATCTTGTAGGGACTGCTGTAGGGTTTGATCTGTATGTCTCCATTTAACTGTCCTCTGATATCTTCTACACTGATGGTGTTCGGCTTCTCATGGGTCACCCTGATAATATCCGGCTGATTCATGGACTGCGCCTGAAGGCATGACTGACAGTGCATACATGGCTCCGTTCCCTTTTCCTGACACTGAAGTGTCTGAGCAAAAATCCCAGCCAGAAGTTTCTTTCCGGAACCTTTCTCTCCATTGATGATATAGGCATGGGACACCTTGCCGAGTTCTATCGCTTTTTTCATATGCGCAATTGTCTGCTCATGTCCCAGTACATCTGCAAATCCGGCCATACTGCCACCCCCTTCATAATGTGCTCGCTATTAAATCACATTATATCATAAGTATTTTTGAATGAAAAGTTTTATGCGGGAAATACAGGCATCGAGAGCATCATTTTGAAACCGCATCTCAATCCCTGCTTCCTTCAGATGTTCCTCTGAGAAATCTTCTGTGTCCGCTAGGAATCTTCTGCACAATTCCGTATAACGGGGCGTTGCCTGCTGCCGCTCTCTCACCAGCGCACGGGAGAGTCTTTCCCCGTCTTCCACTTCCACATAGACCGGAACCATCACCTGATCTCCGAAATACCGTTTCATGGCATTCCAGGACTCCAGCGTACCGATAACCGCATAGGATTCTTTTTCCAGATTCATGTGCTCATCACACACCGTAAAATATTTCCAGACTCCGCAGACGGTATCATAAGCCCGAAGTTCCACCACGCGGCCTTCCTGTTCCAGACACTGCAGTGTCTCTTCGCTGACAAAATGATATTCAACTCCCTCCTGCTCACCTTCCCGGATGGGACGGGTCGTATAGGGGACGATTCTTTGTAATCCCAGCTCCTGATCCTCCAGAAGCCTTTTATAAATGGTATCTTTTCCTGTGGAACTTTTTCCCATCAGACAAAATATTTTTCCCATGTTTCCTGTTTTCCTACTACTTTTATTTTTTGATTTTCACAGCCGTATACGGTCAGCCCGTCCTGCACATACCGAAGAATCCGGTCACGGATTTCTTCTGTTACTTCCTCTCCTGGCACCAGAAGCGGAATACCCGGTGGATAGGGGATGACGAATCCGCTGCTCACTTTTCCATCGGATGCTTTCAGGTCACACCAGAAGGACGGCTGCTCAAACGTTTCCTGTATCGTGCCTGCATGTCTTGTCTTCAAAACGTTATCTGTTCCATACTGCTTTTCAGGCACCTGATTTCTTTCTCTTAGAATCTTTTCATCCAGTTTTCTGCAGGCTTCCAACAGTCTCCTGAGATCCTCCTGTCGGTCTGCCACGGAAGTAAGCGCACATGCATACTCCCCGCATGCCATCTCCAGTTCGATGTGAAAGTCCTCTCTCAGCATATCAGAAAGTTCATTTCCGGTAACACTGTAACGTCTGCCGGACAGCAGGATCTTAGACGGATCTATCCCCGGTACCTCCAGAAGCTCCAGTGCCTGAAGCTTCCGAAGTTCTGCACGCACCTCCTGCAGGCGCTGTGCGAAGGAATCAAATTCTTTTCTATGAGAAGAAACCCATTCCATACACTGGTCGATTCCCGCCATCATGACGTAGGACGGACTGCTGGACTGATAGACACCCAGAAAATACCGGATCTTCTCCCGGTTGATCAGATCACCATTCAGATGAATCAGTGCCGTCTGCGTCAGACTTGGAAGTGTCTTATGGACGCTGTGGATCACCACATCCGCCCCGCAGCTCACAGAATCTTTTGGAAACTGCTCTGAAAACGGAAAATGCGCACCGTGAGCCTCATCTACTATGAGTGGAAGCTTTCTTCTGTGAACCACTTCCGCAATCTGCTCCACATCAGAGACCACACCGTCATAGGTTGGCGACGTAATATATACCATCTTTGTTTCCGGATGTTCTTCCAGAAGCCTGTCCACATTTTCTGCTGTTACAGGACCATTTATCCCCATTTTGCCTGCCGGTTGTGGATAAATATAGTGGACATGAAGACCTCTCAGAAGCACTGCATGATAGGCCGATTTATGGCTGTTTCTTGCAAGCAGAACCGTTCCGCCTGCTGCCGTACAGCCGGAGATTGCGGCAAGAATTCCGCTGGTGCTTCCGTTGACCAGATAATGGGTTTCCTCCGAACCATACAGCTCTGCCGCCCGTTCTTCCGCCTGTTTCAGAATCCCTTCCGCATGATGCAGATCGTCAAATCCATCAATCTCCGTAATATCAATAAAAAACGGATTTCCAAGATCCCCCATGCGCCGCTTGTGTCCCGGCATATGCATGGGAAGATAATCGGAATCCGCATATGTTTCCAGTTTTTTTAATAATTCACTCATGTTCATTTATAAAGAAAAAACAATAATTCCAAGAACTGTTACCGCAATGGACAATAGTCCACGCTTCGTCGGACGTTCTCCAAGAAAGAAGACTGCCAGAATCGTGACCCAAATAATACCTGTGGATTCGATCATGGGAGTCACCTTCAATTCTACCCCGCGGTATGCAAATACATTGATCACCGTAGTTCCGAACAGAAGCCCATATCCGAGAATCACTCTCCAGTTCAGAAATTTAAATAAAATATTTTTATGTTCGATCTCCGCTGACTGTTTCAGGAGAATCTGTGACACCGATGCCACAAAGACCGCCAGAAACGCCAGCACATAACTAATGTTCATCCATTCCATGAAGACTGATCCCCGCTATAATAATAATGCTTCCGATAATATTGTTCACTGTCACATGCTCCTTGAATAATAGCACGGACCAGAACAGAATCAGGATATACAGAATGCCTTTTCTCAGATAGGCCGTGGTCAGAGGTATCAGTTCCAGCAGAAACTGCCACATGATCGCATAGATGCCAAGACATCCGATCGCCAGCACATAGAAAATGATAAACTCCCTGGACAGAGTTTCATACTGCCCCGCAAATTTGATAAATACGGAGCTTAAACTCTGAATCACCAGCGACAGGGACAGCAAAATGAGAATCTTTGCCTTTGTCATAAGATGCTGTTTTCCTCCCTTTGATCTTTTACCGTGATATAATAACCGATTCTGGAGGAACTGTCTGACACATGGCCTGCATTTTCCAATTCCAGCTCACTGATCCGGTAGATTTCTTCCGGATGTTCTTTTTCATACTGCTTCATCTTCTCCACATCATCCAGTGTAAACAGAAAATGAATGCGCGCCTCTTTGGGTGCTGATTTCGGCACAATCCGCGGCTCTTTTCCACATGCCACATCGATGACCATTTCCATAAAATCATAACCGGTAGACAGCGGTACCAGGTCAGAACCGATACAGTCTCCTCCCATGCGGGAACCGATCTCTATGATCCGCACCTCTCCGTCCGGTGTGATCTTGAATTCGCCATGCGAAGCACCGTCTGTGATCTGAAGTGCATCAAGCGCCGCATACATGGTCTTCTGCACCTTCTGAAGCATTTCTTTCGATAAGTCACTGGGTTCACAGTGTCCGGTCTCTATAAAATGCGGTGCACCGGTCGTATATTTTTTAGTCACTGCCAGATTCGTATGCTTTCCACGATAAGAAATGGTCTCATAACTGTACTCATTTCCCTCTATATATTCTTCCACAATCGCCTTCTTTTCAAACGACTGCCCTACCGCCTGGCGCACTGCCTCCGGAAGATCTTTGAAATCTGTAATCTTAGTGATAGCGCGGCTTCCGGAACGATCTGTCGGTTTTACAATAATTGGAAGCTGCATCTGATAGAGTTCGTCTGTCACATGATCGACTTTATAAAATGCCGGTGTCGGAAGCCCCGCTTTTTTAAAGGCTGACCGCATGGCATATTTATTGGTGGAGATCTCGATACACTCCGGTGTATTGCCCGGAAGTCCCAGACCTGCTGCTACCTTGCTGACCGTAATATTCGCCAGGTCAGAAGCAATGGTTGTCACCGCATCCGGCTGAATCTCCCGACATTTTTCCAGAATCGCATCAGTCTCCACAATGCTGATCGGATAAAAATAATCTGCAGTTTTCTCGCCGATGGAACCGTCCTGCCACGCAAATACATGGGTCTCAAATCCCATTTCTTTTGCCTTCAGGATCAGCTGATTCTGAAAATCATTTGCTCCGATAATCACAATTTTCTTCATAATATTCCTCTCAGCTTACCTGCTGTAAAATTCAATGATTTTGGAAGCTACATAGCGGACTTCTTCTTCCTTCAGTCCATAATACATAGGAAGACGCATCAGCCGTTCGCTCTCTTTTGTCGTATAGACATCCTCTCCGTGAAAACGTCCAAATCTCTGTCCTGCCGGAGCAGTATGAAGCGGAATATAGTGGAATACCGCCTGTACACCGTTCTCTTTCAGATAATCAATCAGTTTTGTACGCTCTTCCAGATTTTTTGCCTTCATATAGAACATATGGGCATTATGGGTACATCCTTCCGGAATATGCGGAAGCTCCACTTTTTCCTCTTCTGCCAGCGGTGTCAGCAATTCTTTATAAAGATTCCAGCTGCGCATGCGGTCCTCAAAGATCACATCTGCTGCGTCCAGCTGCGCCATCAGATAGGCTGCATTCATATCCCCCGGCAGATAGGAAGATCCCGCATCCACCCAGGTATATTTATCAATCTGTCCGCGGAAAAATTTCGCACGGTTCGTTCCCTTTTCCCGGATAATCTCCGCACGCTCTACATTCTTCGGATCACGGATCAGAAGAGCTCCGCCCTCTCCCATACTGTAATTCTTCGTCTCATGGAAGGAGAAGCATCCATAATCACCGATCGTTCCCAGCGCTCTGCCTTTATAGGTACTCATAATCCCCTGTGCAGCATCCTCGATCACTGTCAGATGGTATTTCTCCGCCAATTCCATAATCTTATCCATCTCACAGGAAACACCTGCATAATGAACCGGAACAATAGCCTTTGTCTTCTCTGTAATAGCTTCCTCGATCTTTGTCTCATCAATATTCATGGTATCCGGACGGATATCCACAAACACAGGAACAGCACCTCTTAATACAAAGGCATCTGCCGTCGATACAAAGGTATAGGACGGCATAATGATCTCGTCACCTTCTTTAATATCCGCCAGCAGTGCTGCCATCTCTGTGGCATGGGTACAGGAGGTGGTCAGCAGCGCTTTTGCCGTTCCTGTTTTCTTCTCCAGCCATGCATTACAACGTTTTGTAAAAGGTCCGTCTCCGCAGATCTTATGATTTTTTGCTACAGCTTCCTCAATATATTTCATTTCTGTTCCTATGTAAGGAGGTACATTAAAACCTATCATTTTATTTTTATTTCCTTTCTTTTCAACGATATTTAAATACCAGACCCTGTCTCATCATACTGGTCTCATAGCCCTGCTCTGTAAATGAGACCGCAAACTCTGTATCAAGCATGCTCTCATCATATCCGTAACAATAAATTACAGTCGGAAGTTTCTCCGGATGAAGTTCATAATAAAGCGGAATCAGCGGATCTGTCTCCTGCGTCATCCATGTAGAATATGCCGCGCACTCTGCATCTGTATTCAGATACATCCAAGGTGCAATTCCAACTACGAATAATCTGTCCTCTTCCGTAAGCTGAAGATCTTCCATATCATCCAGCACATTCTGATAGAGGATTTCATTTTCCTGTGATGTATGAATACCTTTCAGAGGTCCTTCTTCCAGTTTTGCTGTGAGGTACGGCATGTGCTCGTCTCCCCACACATAAACCATGCGAAGATAAATACATGCCAGAAACAGAACTGTAAGAAATATATAAAACAGACTTCTCAGATTACGCTTCCATGACTCCCGGCTCTGCTGATAAACTGCCTGCCACGTCAGCAAAATAGATGCTGCCGATGGAATCATATAGGATGCGGATACCGTTAAGATTCCCGTATCTGTCGCAAAATGTGCAAGCAGTGTATAGATCAGTCCCGGTACATACCAGAACCAGAATAATCTCCGGTCCTTCTGTTTCGCTGTCACATAAGCAATCATTCCCACAAAACTTAATGGAATCATAATGTAATTAATGCCTACAACATCCACAACAGAACTGTAACCAAAAAATCCATATAAAACAATGTACGGAAGTGCCGCTACCATTTCCAGTACTAGATACAGCCATCCCGGGATTTTCTTTTTACGGTCCAGCACCCATGCTGCCAGCAGCACTGCCGTCACATAGACCTGTCCCTTATAATACCGGTGAATCCGGATAAAATACTTTGCAAATTTTTCCAGAAACGGTTTTTTTCGCTCCGTATCCATGACAATGTAGGAAAAACTCTCCATAATCTCAGAAAGTCCCGCTCTGGAAAATACAAAGATTACAAATAATACGAAGATTGCAAATGCGCCCAGCCCCATAAAAATAAAACTCTTCACGGACAAAAACGGATTCATCTCTTCCTGTCTTTTCCTGTTGCGGAAAAAACTGACTGCACATAAAACTCCATAGAGGATAAATAACAACACTGCATATGGGTTTGCCAGTACAGCCCCTGCTGAAAAGATACCGCACAGAAATGCATGAATCGGCTTCCAGTCTTCCACCGATGCCATCGTCACAAGCACCAGCAATACAAAGCCAAAGGCAAGCGTATTATAAGACAGACTGTTAATATTATAAGGTGTCGTCACGAAATAGAACAATGCAGGTAAAATTCTGACCCAGCCAAATCTCTTCATCCGCACATAACAATATGTCGCAGCTGCAGCCTGACAGATCAGATACGCTATCCTGATGATAATGACGATGCCTTCATTGGAATGATGAAACAGACGGATCAGACAATATACCGGATATGTGATAAATGCAAATAACTGTACATTGTTCCATTCATCCACCAACATGGCATCACCCTGGAAAAACCGGTATACCGTACTGATATAAAATATCTCATCATTTTTATTAAATCCATAAAACTGTCTCCAGGCAAACATAAGGAAAAAAAGTCCCAGAAAGCCTGCAAATAATATGGAGATTCTTTTATTCTTATTCATTTTATTTAATTTCTTCCAAAGCCTTCAAAATCACATCTACACAGCCATCAATGCCGAGCGCACCACTGTTCAGGCTCAGATCATAGTTGGAAGCCATACCCCAATCCTGATCTGTATAGTATTTATAATGATTACTGCGGGCTTTATCCTTTTTCTTCAGAAGAGCCGGCGCCTGATCCTCCGTGATTCCAAAATACGTAACTGCTCTGTTGATCTTACTCGCCATGTCTGCATGGATAAATACGTTCAGTACATCCTCGCGCTCTCTTAAAATATAATCTGCACATCTTCCGACGATCACACAGCTTCCCTTCTCTGCCAGATCTTTGATGATCTTATTCTGGATAAAGTAAATCTCATCCTGCAGGGATACACCGTTTCCGGAAAATACATTGTTCGCATAGGAAAGGCTGCTGGCGATGTTAAATAACAGGCTGCCTGTCATTCTCTCACCTTTCTCCGCCACAAAATCCTGTGCAAATCCGCTCTCTTTAGCTACCATATCAATTAATTTTTCATCGTAGCAGGGAATTCCCAGCTTCTCTGAAAGTTTTTTTCCAATATATCTTCCGCCGCTTCCATACTGTCTGCTGATAGTAACAATCTTTTTCTGCATGCCAGAACCTCCTTTTTAAGTTCTATTAAGTTCTATTTTACTCTATTTTACCATGTTTGTCACCTGATTAAATCTTTATTAAGAATAGCTGTAACACAAAAAACCGTCGATCAACATCTGTTAATCAACGGTTTTCCTCTTAGTGAGACATCGGGGATTCGAACCCCGGACAACTTGATTAAAAGTCAAGTGCTCTACCAACTGAGCTAATATCCCATATAAAATGCCCAGAGCCGGAATCGAACCAGCGACACGAGGATTTTCAGTCCTCTGCTCTACCAACTGAGCTATCTGGGCATACGAGTAAATGGCTTACTCAAATTGCGGGGGCAGGATTTGAACCTACGACCTTCGGGTTATGAGCCCGACGAGCTTCCAGACTGCTCCACCCCGCGACATTATGAAATTTGTGGATTAAGTGGATAACTTACTTAATCTAAATGGATGGAGGTGGATTCGAACCACCGAAGCAATTTGCAGCAGATTTACAGTCTGTCCCCTTTGGCCACTCGGGAATCCATCCATAATGGGACCTATAGGGCTCGAACCTATGACCCTCTGCTTGTAAGGCAGATGCTCTCCCAGCTGAGCTAAGATCCCATTTATTAAATTTTTAAAAGAAACACTTTTGTGTTTCAACGACCCGGATGGGGTTCGAACCCACGACCTCCGCCGTGACAGGGCGGCGCTCTAACCAGCTGAGCCACCGGGCCGTATGAAAGCTATGTGCCTTCAAAACTGCATACAGTCAATACTTTTTTCTTTCCAAAACCTTATCACCTAAACCTCTTGGTTAAGCCCTCGACCTATTAGTAACAGTCAGCTTCACGCATTACTGCGCTTCCACCTCTGCCCT
>NZ_JAJEPS010000018.1:0-50764 GCF_020686965.1 Hominiventricola filiformis
GAGCCAGGATCAAACTCTCGATTAAAGTTTGTTCCGTTCAGAACAACACTTGGCTGTTCTATCCGTTACTGTTTTTTTAGGTTGCTTTTGACTTATATAAGTTAAAGCTGTTCGTTTAAATCTTTTTCAAAGCCTGCAAACTTCGTTCGCAGGTGCATAATCATAAAAATGCTAGCAAGCTGCATTTTTATCTCATATGCAAATTTTCGAAGATCTTTAAAGCACTATTTAATTATCAAGGTTCATTGTTTATCTCGTTGCCTCAGCGGCAACTCTGACATATTATCACATTCGCATTTGTTTGTCAACAACTTTTTTAACTTTTTCAAGTTCAGTTTGTTGTTTTCAAACTCACAGTTCATGTGTGCCAGCCGTTCTCACATCCAGCTCAGATATAATACCAAACCATATGACAATTGTCAACAGCTTTTTTACATTTTTTGCAAATTTTATGAGCCTAATTTTTTACATTTTTTGCAGTTCCGGAATCACACTGAAAAGCCATAACAAAACGCAATTCATACTCTGGAACTAACGTATCTAATTGAGCTGTGAAACATTTCCAGAATTGTTCTCTCATATTTTCATGAATGTTTGGACATATAAGAATCTTCTCTCCCGGCACATCCAAACTTCGTATCCGGCAGAATTATTTCTATAATATATTCTCAGGGATTGGATATATAGCCGCAAGCCTTCCCATAACACCCAACAATTCTTCCATTCATGGGTGTCAACAAGCCTCTGACTTTTCTTCTGCCCCTTCACTGCTTTTTCTCCGGAAAATTTATGATTATATCATATTTTTTCGGAGTATTTCGGGTATTTTCACCTGTGAATTTTCTATATGCCCAACCTATCGTATTTTTGCGCAGCTATGCACCAAATGCTCCCGGCAAATTGCCATACAGCACAGGAATCACCGGCTTTTTGTACGGGAAACGTCCGCAGTTCCGGTGTCATTTTTGCCGGACAGAAAAAGCCCGGAAAACAGATCTCTCCATTTTCCGGGTCTCTAACATTTCTTATTAATCTTTGATCACTCTCACTGCTTTTACAGGGCTTCTGTAATAGACATTAGATACGGTAATGCCAACTCTCGGGTTGCTGGCATGTACCACCTGTCCGCCACCTGCGTAGATCGCTACATGGTTGATACCGGAACGGTTGCCGTAGAAGATCAAATCTCCCGGTTTCAGATCAGAGAGGCTAATCTTGGTTCCGCAGTTGGCCTGTGCACGAGAAGAGTGCGGCAGGCTGATTCCATAATTACGGAATACAGAAAGAACAAATCCGGAACAGTCAGCGCCTTTGGTCAGGCTGGTTCCACCCCATACATAGGGATTTCCAATGTACTGCTTTGCAAAGTTGCTCAGTGCCACTCTCACATCTGATACACCGGAACCATACATCAGCTCGGAAATGCTCAGTGCTTCCTCCAGCTTTGCACCTACATTGACATAATCTTTGTAAAGATATCCTTCGTCACCATCCAGATCAATCTTCACCCACTCGTCCAACTCTTCAAGAACATCAAAGCTCTGATCACTTCCTACAATATCCAGAACTTCGCTCTCGGTACTCGGTTCGGTTCTTACTTTCAGACCTTCCGTATTTACATCTGCCACTTTCTTCAGAAGGGAAGATGCCTGATTCAGGGCATCACTTCCAGTTAATACATAGTCAGACTTGATATAACCTTCCACTTTTCCAGATTTCACATGGATCCATTCTCCATCCTCATCCAGAACATCGCATCCTGCGTTGTTTCCGATCTTTCCTACGATCTTTCCCTCAGTAGAAGCACTCTCACGGATATTTACTTTACCCTCTGCAACATTCACAATTCCCAGATTGGAATATCCATCCAGATGAAATGCATTGAGTACCGCATGATTAACTGCGCTTTCCACTGCCTCAGTGCTCTCTGCCTGTGCCAGTTCTCCGGAAATGCCGACCTGTGTACTGATTCCCAGAGCACCGGATGCTTCCACCTGCATCGGTACTGCAGATACTGCCATCATTCCTGCCAGAAGAACTCCAGCTCCATTGATTACTTTCTTATTTAAAAAATTCCACATAGAAACCCCCGTAAATATTACAAAATTGTTACATTTCGAATACAATCTTATAATATTTACAGTAGTTTGTCAATGCCCCGTTTTATTTGGTAATTTTGTCCACGACATTCATGAGTTCATCAATCTTTTCATCTCCGGCCCCTTCCAGAATCGCCGACTTAACGCAGCCTTTCATGTGGGCCCTGATGATCTCGTTATTGACTTTCCGCAAGATAGCATCTGTTGCCATTACCTGCGCGGAAATATCCATGCAATAACGATCCTCTTCCACCATACGGAGAATGCCGTCGATCTGGCCTCTGGCAGTTTTTAACAGCCGTTCTATCTTCTTGTGATCTGCCTGCATATGCTTACTCCTGTGTAATTCCGGTTACTTCATAACCTGCATCCTCTACGGTCTTTCTCAGGAGTTCATCAGATACCTCCCCGGTCAGTGTCACATAAGCTGCTTTGTCTTCCAGGCTTACCTGCGCTTCCACGCCACTAAGACCGTTCAGCGCTTTCTCTACTCTTCCTGTGCAATGTCCACACATCATACCCTCAATACTGATTTTCTTTTTCATTTCTTTCTTCTCCTTTTTTTCTGCTACCGGTTCTGCTGCAATGTGCAGCTCTTCCGGCTCTATTTCCTGCTTTCCTTTTTTGAAGGAAGGCTTGAAACCTTTTAAACGAAGTGCGTTGGTAACTACAAATACAGAACTGAAACTCATGGCTGCACTTCCGAACATAGGACTTAACTGCCAGCCAAGCAACGGGTAAAATACTCCTGCCGCCAGCGGAATACCGATGGCATTATAGCAGAAGGCCCAGAACAGGTTCTCCTTAATATTTTTAATCACTGCACGGCTTAACTGAATGGCAGATACCGCATCCAGCAGATCACTCTTCATCAGCACAATATCTGCGGACTCAATGGCTACGTCGGTTCCTGCACCGATGGCAATCCCCACATCGGCTCTTGCCAGCGCCGGTGCGTCGTTGATACCGTCGCCTACCATGGCAACTTTATGTCCCTCTGCCTGCAGTCTTCTGACTTCTTTTTCCTTATCCTGCGGAAGCACTTCTGCTACCACACGCTCAATGCCAAGTTCTCTCTGAATAGCTTTTGCTGTCTTCTCATGGTCACCGGTCAGCATCACAACGGAAAGTCCCATCTTCTGCATTTCACGGATGGCCTGGGTGCTGGTCTTCTTCACCGTATCAGCCACTGCCAGCAGTCCTAATATCTGCTGATCTGCTGCAATATAGAGAACGGTGCGTCCCCGGTCGGCCAGTTCTTCTGCCTTTGTCTCCAGTCCCGCTGTGGCTATGTTCTGTGCCTGCATCATCCGTAAGTTGCCTGCCAGCACCGTCTTGCCTGCAACGATTCCCAGAACGCCCTGTCCTTCCACTGCTTTGAAATCTACAGCTTTTTCCAGAGAAATTCTTTCTTTTTCCGCCTTTTCCACAATGGCCTCAGCCAGCGGATGCTCGGATGCCTGCTCCAGCGAAGCGGCCAGTTTCAGGAGTTCTTTTATATTTCTGCCATCTGCCAGTACCACATCCGTTACTTCCGGATGACCTGCCGTGATGGTTCCGGTCTTATCAAGTACCACCGTATCCACCAGATGAGCGGTCTCCAGGCTTTCACCGGATTTGATCAGGATTCCCTGCTCGGCTCCTCTTCCAGTTCCTACCATAATGGCCGTCGGTGTTGCCAATCCCAGTGCACAGGGACAGGAAATAACAAGTACAGCGATACCGGATGCCAGTGCAAAGCTGAAGGTCTGTCCCAGAAGCAGCCATACCACAATCGTAATCAGAGCAATGGTAATGACCACCGGTACAAAAACACCGCTGACTTTATCGGCCAGTTTGGCAATAGGCGCTTTGGAGCCACCTGCCTCCTCTACCAGACGGATAATCTGGGAAAGAGTAGTATCCTCGCCGATGCGGTCTGCTTTCATCTGGAAATAACCTGCACGGTTGACAGTCGCCCCGGTCACCCGGTCGCCTTTCTTCTTCTCCACCGGAATACTCTCACCGGTGATGGCGGATTCATCCACGGTTCCGGTTCCTTCGGTCAGAACACCATCCACCGGAATGCTCTGTCCCGGTTTTACAATGACGGTCTCACCGACCTGGACCTGCTCTACCGGAATCTCTACTTCCTGTCCATCCCGTAAGACCAGTGCCGTCTTCGGTGCCAGACCGATGAGCTTGGTAATGGCATCAGAGGTGTGGCTTTTGGAACGGCTTTCCATGTATTTTCCAATGGTAACCAACGTCAGTATCATGGCGGCCGCTTCAAAATACAGGTTCATGCCAGCCATATGGGCCATGTCAATATCGCCGCGTCCCAGAGCATACCCCATGACAAACAGACGGCTGACGCTGTAACCTGCAGCTGCTGTGGATCCCATGGCCACCAGGGTATCCATATTCGGAGCGCCGTGGAACAGGGAGCGGAAACCATTTTCATAATATTTCCGGTTCAGATACATCACCGGCAGAGTCAGGAACAGCTGGGTCAACGCCATGATCATCATGTTCTCATGTCCCAACAAAATCCCCGGGAGAGGCCATCCTAGCATATGTCCCATGGAAATGTACATGAGGACTGCCAGAAAACCAATGGAAAGTCCCAGACGGGTCTTCATTTTCCGTGCTTCCTCCTCAGCCTTTTTCTGAACCGCATTGGGTTCTTCTGCCTTTTCCTCTCCTTTTACAGAAGCACCGTATCCACCTTCTTCCACTGCACGAATGATCGCCTGATCATTCGTCGCAGCTTCATCATAGTCTACCACCATGGAGTTCTGCAGTAAATTTACCTGTACACTGTTCACTCCCGGCACTTTACTCACTGCTTTTTCCACATGAGCGCTGCACGCACTGCAGCTCATGCCTGTCACATTATATTTCTGTTTCATCCGTGATGTCATCCTTTCTCTCGTCTCATACACCCCACTGGGGTGTCCTGTTGATTTTGTTATATCACGGAAGGCCAGAACTGTCAATCAAATTTTTCATTTGTGATAATTTTGTATGAGATTCTTTATTTGTGATAATTTTGATAAAAAAATGCCCTGAAAAAATCAGGGCAAATATTTTAATTATTTCAGAATATTTTCATTTATATTTGACAGAAATTATTTTACAAGTTCTTTCAGTTTTTTTCCAATTTCAAAACAGTCAAACGTTGCAAAGTAATCGTTCAGTGTCTCTGCTCTGCGGATCAGCTGTACAGATCCGTCTTCTTTCAAAAGCAGTTCCGCTGAACGCAGTTTGCCGTTGTAATTATATCCCATAGAATGTCCATGTGCGCCTGCATCATGAATGAACAGATAATCACCTTTGTCAATTCTCGGAAGTTTGCGATCTACAGCAAATTTATCACAATTTTCACAGAGAGACCCGGTTACATCGTAAATATGATCACAAGGCGCATTCTCTTTGCCAAGAACGGTAATATGATGATAAGCGCCATAGATAGCCGGACGCATGAGGTTTGCTGCGCAGGCATCCACACCAATGTACTCTTTGTGGGTGTGTTTCTCATGAATGGCCTGAGTCACCAGTCCTCCATACGGTCCCATCATGTATCTTCCCAGCTCTGTGCACAGGGATACATCACCCATGCCAGCCGGTACCAGCACCTCTTCGTATACTTTACGCACTCCTTCGCCAATGACCATAATATCATTCGGTTCCTGGTCCGGTTGATACGGGATACCGATTCCACCGGACAGATTGATGAACGTAATATGTGCTCCAGTCTCTTTCTTCAGACGTACCGCCAGCTCGAATAATACTTTTGCAAGCATCGGATAATACTCATTGGTTACGGTGTTGCTTGCCAGGAATGCATGAATTCCGAAGTTTTCAACACCTTTTGATTTCATGATCTTGTAAGCCTCGATTATCTGTTCCTCGGTCATACCATATTTAGCATCCCCAGGGTTGTCCATGATGCCGTTGCTCATTTTGAAATATCCGCCTGGATTGTAACGACAACTCATGGTTTTCGGCAGATAGCCAACGGATTTTTCCACTGCCTCAATATGTGTAATATCATCCAGATTGATGATTCCGCCAAGTTTCTCGCAGTATGCGAACTCCTCCAACGGTGTATCATTGGAAGAAAACATAATATCAGATCCAGTAATTCCTACAGCCTCTGACAGAACCAGCTCTGCCTTGGAAGAGCAGTCACTTCCACAGCCATATTCACTTAAAATCTGCATCAGAAATGGATTCGGCGTTGCCTTCACTGCAAAATATTCTTTATATCCCGGATTCCAGGAAAATGCTTCATAAAGACGTTTCACATTTTCGCGGATTCCCTTTTCATCATAAATATGGAACGGTGTCGGATAAATTTTTGCAATACCTTCGATCTGATCCTTGGTAACAAATGGTACTTTCTTCATCTGTCTCTTGCTCCTCTTCGTAGTATATGTAATGTGTTTGCGAATACAATAAAACATACATACCAGTTCTGCTCAAAAAAAAGGGGGAGTCCGATTTTTCGGACTCCCCCTTCGGAGTGTGCCGCTTCAGGCAGCCCCTGGTAAATCGGGGTAACAGGATTCGAACCTGCGACCTCACGGCCCCCAGCCGTGCGCTCTAGCCAAACTGAGCCATACCCCGACAACGGATTAATTATACCGTATGGTTTTGAAAAATGCAACTATTATTTTTCTGCTTTTCCACCTGTTTCGATTCGCAATTTCTCTTAAATTTTACGTAAATTTTACCAGTTGTTACATATAAGTTTTACATGACCGTTTTATACTTGCATCAGAAATGGAGGAATACATCATGAAATCATTCATTTTAAGACATACAAAAATTTATATGCTGCTCTGCTGGCTGGTACTGTGGAACATCGATTCACTGCTTGGTCTCCCAGTAGCAGTGAATACACTTTTAGTACTGATAGTCGGATATCTGGCAAATGTAATCTGGCTCATGCGATTAACAAGTAAGGCCTCACCTCAGTCAGAGAAAACATGCCTCGGTAAAAAAACTTATTCTTGTACAATCGTTGAATCATAACCCGCCTCTTTCAGTTTTTTTTCATATGTTCTGCATTGCTCTTTTGAGTGTAGGCGCCTACCTGCACTCGGTGTTGGGATTCACGGTGTATCCTACAGCCTGATAGGTACACCGTGAATTCCCTGAGCAATCAGTTATCCATTTTTCTCACAGCATTTTCCTTTAATTCCCGTATCGAATTCCGGATTCATAATATAGAAATTTTTCGCATCCAGATTTTCCTGTACAATGCGTAAAGTTTCACCAAAGCGTTGGAAGTGAACAACCTCTCTTGCTCTTAAAAAGCGAAGCGGATCTGCCACTTCAGGATCTTTGACCAGTCGAAGCAGATTGTCATACGTCGTCCGAGCTTTCTGTTCCGCAGCAAGGTCCTCCGTAAGATCGGTAATTGCATCTCCCTTGGACTGGAACTCGCAGGCATTAAACGGAATGCCGCCTGCTGCCTGTGGCCACAGCGCTGTAGTATGATCTACATAATATTTGTCAAAACCGGATGCTTTTAATTCTTCCATGGTCATATTCTTTGTCAACTGATATACAATGGCGCATATCATTTCCAGATGAGCCAGCTCCTCCGTTCCAATATCCGTCAGTGTCGCCATACACTCCCGGTACGGCATGGTATAACGTTGTGCCAGATACCGCATGCTGGCGCTCAGTTCACCATCGGGACCGCCCAATGGTATGTTAGCCAGGCAATCCGGCATAAAATATAGTAACCACACTTTTTCAGGAGTTCTTTTCATGAATGCTGCTGCCTACATCCGTGTTTCTACCGATGACCAGATTGAATTTTCCCCTGCAAGCCAGCTGAACCAGATACACATTTATGCTGAAAACCATCAGCTTCTGCTCCTGGATTCCCACATCTATATGGATGAAGGAATCAGCGGGCGTACTGCCGCAAGACGCCCTGCTTTTCTAAAAATGATCTCAGCTGCCAGAGAGACTCCCCGTCCCTTCGACGTGATTCTTGTCTGGAAATATTCCCGCTTTGCCCGCAGCCGTCAGGACAGTATTTTCTACAAATCCCTGCTTCGCCGTGAATGCGGTATAAATGTCATTTCTATTACTGAACCCCTGTCAGATGACCCCACTTCCATCCTTATGGAAGCCCTCCTTGAAGCCATGGATGAATATTACTCTGTCAACCTGGGGCAAGAAGTTCGCCGGGGTATGCAGGAAAAATTCAAACGCGGTGGCGTCGTCTCCATTCCTCCCTTTGGCTATCAGGTCGTGGAAGGCCATTTTATTCCAGACCAAGCAAAAGCCCCCTATGTGTCCATGATCTATCAGCAATTTCTAGCTGGAAGCACCTGTCCGGAAATTGCCCGTATGCTTAATACACGCGGCATCTGCACCTCCCGCGGAAACCCATTTGACAGCCGGGCAATCCGCTACATTCTCAGCAACCCATTCTATATCGGAATTCTGCGGAGGCAGGCTCATCCCTCTTCTGCTCACGACCATTTTTATGAAACTGTAGAAATGACTTACGCACAGGGAACCCAGCCGCTTCTCATATCTCCCGTTCTCTTTGAACAGGTCCAAATAAAACTAAAAAACCCCGCAGGCTGACATCAGCCTGTAGGGTCATCCTAAACACGTATCCTTCGTGGAATGCTTTCAGATAGATTTCTTTGATCTCTGACATCAGCGGATATCTCGGATTGGCACCGGTACACTGATCGTTGAAGGCATTCTTTACAACAATTATCGCAGCTGTTTTTTTCGCAACAGATAGACCGCTGGTACCAGCATTGGGAATATTTCCAGACGTCCTGCCAGCATATCAAAAACCAGCACCAGTTTGGCAAAATTTGAATACATAGAAAAATTGCAGGTTGGTCCAACCAAGGAAAGTCCCGGTCCGATATTGTTAAGTGTCGCCGCCACAGCTGTAAAATTGGTGATCCCATCCAGATTGTCCAGAGAAATCAGCAGCACAGATGCCACAAAAATTCCCAGATAAGAAATCATGAACACATTAATGGAACGCTGTACTTCATGTTCCACCGCCTTTCCTTCAAAACGAATTTTCCGGATATTGCGGGGATGCATGATGTAAGCCACCTCTTTCATGACAGATTTCGCCATAATGCAGATTCTGGATACTTTGATACCACCTCCGGTACTTCCCGCACAGGCGCCAATAAACATAAGCAGCACCATAATGCATTTGGAGAATTCAGGCCACTGATCAAAATCTGCACTTCCAAATCCGGTGGTCGTAATAATGGAAGCAACCTGAAATGCCGCCTGACGCACTGTCAGTTCCACATTTCTCACCAGATGATAAATGTTAAAGGAAATGAGTGCCACTGATCCAAGGATAATACCTAAATAAGCTCTCGCTTCCTCACATCGAAGTCCATCTTTCCATTTCTTTACATAAAACAGAAAATAAACATTAAAATTGACCCCAAACAGGATCATGAAAATGGTTAAAATCCACTGAGTCGCCGCATTGTAGTCTGCTGCACTGCTGTTCAGTACCGCAAATCCTCCGGTTCCTGCTGTTGCAAAAGCGAGATTAATAGAATCAAAGACCGGACAGCCAGAAATCACCAGCAATATCATCAGGACAATCGTCAGGAAAGAATAAATCTCATAAAGAATTTTTGCCGTACTGCGTACTTTCGGCACTAGCTTACCAACAGATGGACCTGGGCTCTCCGCCCTCATCAAATGCATACTGGAAGCGCCTCCCATAGGGAGAAGCGCCAACATGAAAACCAGAACCCCCATACCTCCTACCCAGTGGGAAAAGCTTCTCCATATAAGTACAGCCCGATGAACAGACTCTACATCCAATAATACGGACGATCCTGTTGTGGTAAATCCGGATACAATTTCAAACAATGCATCCACCGGATTTGGGAAGGAACCACTGAAATACAACGGGATTGCTCCACAAAGACTAAGAGCCACCCAGCAGAATGCAACGCTCACATAACCTTCTGCAGAAAATATCGTTGTATTTTCCGGTTTTTTTCCCCGCAGCAGAGCACCTGCTGCCAGGCAGAATACTGCTGATCCCAAAAATACCAGAATACAGTGGAGCTCCTGATAAATCACTGCTGTCAGAGCAGGAAGCATTAAAAACACTGCTTCCAGCATAATAATACTTCCTACTATATATCGAATCATTTTCTTATTCATTATGTTATTCTCACCTCTGACCAGACAGTCCTGCGGTCGCTGCTGTTTTTTTCAGAATATCCCGGACATCTTTAAATGCTCCGCAATTTGTCGTAATAATGACGACAGAATCCCCCACCTGAATACGATCCTGACCTTTCGGAATGATGATCCGGCCTTTTCGATTAATTGCGCAAACCAGCGTATTCGCTTTGATATCCAGCTCCTGCAGCGGAATGTCCGTCACTTCACTTTCGCCGCGAATAATAAACTCCAATGCCTCTGCATTTCCATCTACCAGACGATACAACGTCTCCACATTACTTCCGATAGAATTCTGCATGGCACGCACATACTGTAAAATAGTCTCAGAAGTGATATGTTTCGGATAAATCAGACTCCCGATTCCAAGAGAACCAATAATCGTATCAAATGTATTTCGATTGATCTTTGTAATCTTTTTTGCCTTGCTCATGCTCTTTGCATAGAGGGACAGCATGACATTTTCCTCGTCCATATTGGTCAAAGCTGCAAATCCTTCTGCACTGGCCAACCCTTCTTCTGCCAGAAGATCCCGATCTGTTCCATCTCCGTTGATAATCATAGCCTTCGGCAGCTGCTCGCAGAGACGCTCACAGGCTGCACGGTCTTTCTCGACAATTTTTACCTGAATTCCCATCTCCAGCAGACGTTTTGCCAGATAAAAAGAAATCTTTCCACCACCGATAATCATAGTGTTTCTTACCTGATTAGTCTCAATACCGATGGTTCTGAAAAAACGGCTGGCATTCAGTGGTGAAGCCACCACAGAAATCATATCTCCATTTTCCAGCACAAATTCTCCACCTGGAATCCGTACTTCGTTTCCACGCTCTACGATGCAGACCAGCACTTCGCATTTTGACAATGTATCCAGATCACGGATCTTGTGGCCACACAGTGGGTTTTTGTCATCCAGCTGGAATCGGAGGAGTTCTATTCTTCCGTTTGCAAAAGTATCAATGTCAATGGCTGACGGGAACCGTAGCAGACGCGCCATTTCCATGGCTGCTGCCCATTCCGGATTAATGACCATGGACAATCCCAGTTCATCTTTGATATGGTGAATCTCGTGATGATAAACTGGGTTACGTACTCTGGCAATGGTCTGGCATCCTCCTGCTTTTTTTGCAATCAGACAGCAAAGTAGGTTTACCTCATCCGCATTGGTCACGGCAATCATCAGATCTGCCTTATCCACCCCGGCATCCATCTGGATATCATAGCTTGCGCCGTTTCCCACTACACCGCGTACATCCGCTGCATTGGTTACCAGCTGGATACTCTCCGGTTTCAGGTCAATAACCGTAATATCATGTTTTTCTTTGCTGAGCTGCTCTGCAAGTGCCCGTCCAACCTTACCACAGCCTGCAATAATAATGTTCATAGTGTACCTTAATCCTCCCGCATTATATCTAACTGTCAATAATATAACACCCTGCAGCAAAAACTGCAATCATCTCCTGCCATTGGGTCCGCCGAACTGCGAAATAATCAGCTGTGCCAATTTCGGATTCGGATTCGAAATATTTACCGGATACTGAAGTCTTTTCTCATAATTCCACATTTAACAAGTTCCTCCTTCCCATGGCCATGGCTGCTGAATCCAATCCCACTTTCCTCGAGATCCTATCGCCAGATCAACGGTAAGCGGTCCGTACATGGCGGCATAATCCTGAAGTGCCTGTTTTCTAAGCTGCGTATATTCCTGAAAATACTGCAGCGCAGCCGGGTCTGATGGATGTGTATCAAGATAAAGATTTGCCTCGTGAGCAGAGAAACTGACCATATCCACCCATTTTAGCATCTGTTGCCTGGTCGGTGCATTCATTGCCATTATCTGCATCCTCCTCTCACTCCAAGAAACGGCTTATTTAAATCCGGAAATATAGTTCCGCATTCCAGTCCTTTTTCCGGATCATATAACGTTCCCCAGCGCTGCCATGGTACATAGGCCATTGCTACCGGGTAGTCTTCCCCTTTCAGGAATCTCTGCGTATTCCAGTTTTCGGAATATCTCTGATAATTTTCCAATGATTTTAGATCCTTTCTCATTCCTTTATGCTCTATCCTATGTCCGGATACAAAAAAAGGTGATAGAAATGAATCTATCACCTTCTAATGACATATACTGTTATTTTCTGTGTTCATGTGTGAACAGATGATCCTGACAATATTCATAATTGCCTTTACATTTGGAACAGAAACGGAATTCCAGATTCTCATCATCTTTCTCCGTTCGTCCGCAAATTGCGCAGCGATGATGTGTATTATTTTGAGATGCCACATGTACTTTTTTCTGATATATCGTCCGTCTTCTGGCCTGCTTCGGTGAAAATCGGTTCCGGTTGCTTCCAAGGAAGAAAATAATAAAGTTCAGAAGCGATAACAACGCTGAAATACTGTTAGCCGGAAGCGCCATAATACCTGCCTGCAAAAGGGAAAACCACAAAGTGCTCCCTACCGGGACAATAAATCCTGCCGCAATAGTAATGGCAAAATAAGCCCCTTCAATAATTCCTAACCATTTTGCTTTGATCGGAATAATGAAAAAAAGTAAAAACTCCGCATCGGGAAACAATGCCACATACACAAAGAACAGGGACATATTCAAATAGAAAGAACCCATCTGAAAATTCATTCCAAAAACCAAATAAATCAACAGACATGCAATCACATGAAGCAACATACCGGAAAAGAAATACAGATTAAACCGAAATGCTCCCCACATATATTCCAACGTCTTTCCAATCATATAATACAAATACAATGCAAACAGGATAAAAAAGTAACTGCTGTTCGGCGGCTGAATAATAAAAGTAAAAATTCTCCAGATCTGACCATGAAGAATTGCCTGCGCATCCAGAGCCAGATATTCCGTATACAGTTCTGGAGCCACAATATTAATTACAAAGCCCACAATATACAGTATAATCACATAATACATCAGATTGGGAATGGCATATTTCCCATATTTTCGTTCCAGCTTATCCAGCCATTTCATACAGTGAGTTCCTCCATACTGGTTTTTATTGAATGTGATAAAAACTATTATAGTTTTCACCGTGGCTTTTGTCAACGCTGCGATAAATGCTTCCTATTATAAAGGATTAAGAAATCTTTACAGAATCTTTATGGACTTTACCAAATCCTTTCCATATAATGTAGCATGTTTCGAACTAAGGAAAAATATAGAATTCATGCGGTTTTCCGCTACAGACAGGAATGATAAGATGAACAAATGTTACAGACTTGGAATTGATATTGGATCCACGACCGTGAAGATTGCGGTACTGGATGACGAGAACAAATTTTTATTTTCAGATTATGAACGGCATTTTGCCAATATTCAGGAGACACTCGCAGATCTTCTGGAAAAAGCAGTAAACACTTTAGGACCCTTCCATATGTATCCGGTAATCACCGGATCCGGCGGGCTTACCCTGGCTCAGTATCTGGACGTACCTTTTGTGCAGGAAGTGGTTGCCGTTGCTGAGGCACTGCAGACTTATGCGCCAAAAACTGATGTTGCCATCGAACTGGGCGGTGAGGATGCAAAAATCATTTATTTTGAAGGCGGTAATGTGGAACAGCGTATGAACGGTATCTGTGCCGGAGGTACCGGTTCCTTCATCGATCAGATGGCATCTCTTCTTCAAACTGATGCCACAGGTCTGAATGAATATGCAAAACATTATCATTCTCTCTATTCAATTGCTGCCCGCTGCGGTGTATTTGCAAAGACGGATATTCAGCCGCTCATTAACGAAGGTGCAACAAAAGAGGATCTGTCTGCCTCTATTTTTCAGGCAGTTGTCAACCAGACCATCAGTGGACTTGCCTGTGGTAAGCCAATCCGCGGTCATGTTGCATTCTTAGGAGGACCTCTTCACTTTCTCTCTGAGCTGCGTGAATGCTTTATCCGTACCCTGAAATTGGATGAGGAGCACACCATTATCCCCCAGTTTTCCCATCTGTTCGCAGCTTCCGGATCTGCCCTTCTCTCCAAGAAAGAAAAAGCAGTCTCCGTGGAGGACATGATCAAGCGCCTGCAATCTAAGATTCAGATTGCCTTTGAGGTGCAGCGTCTGGATCCGCTGTTCCACGATCAGAAAGAATTCGACGAGTTCAGTGAGCGTCATGCTCAGGCAAAAGTAGTGAAAAAGGATCTGTCCACCTACGAAGGAAACTGTTTTCTTGGTATTGATGCCGGTTCTACTACTACAAAAATTGCTCTGGTAGGTGAAGACGGATCTCTTCTGTACTCTTTCTACCACAATAATAACGGAAGCACTTTACATATCACCCTGGAAGCCCTGAAGGATCTCTTCTCCAAGCTTCCAAAAAAAGCACACATTGTCCGTTCCTGCTCAACCGGATACGGCGAGGCATTGGTGAAGGCAGCGCTCATGCTTGATGAAGGCGAAGTAGAGACCATCTCCCACTACTACGCTGCTCAGTTCTTCGATCCAAATGTAGACTGCATTCTGGATATCGGCGGACAGGATATGAAATGTATCCGTATTAAAAATCATACGGTTGACAATGTACAGCTGAATGAGGCATGTTCCTCCGGCTGTGGTTCCTTCATTGAGACTTTTGCAAAATCCTTGAATCTTTCTATTCAGGATTTTGCTCAGGCTGCTCTTTTTGCAAAGAACCCCATCGACCTGGGAACCCGCTGTACGGTATTTATGAACTCCCGTGTAAAACAGGCACAGAAGGAAGGGGCTGGTGTAGACGATATCTCCGCCGGACTTGCTTACTCGGTTATCAAAAACGCTCTTTTCAAAGTAATCAAAGTATCCGATGCTTCTTCCCTTGGAAAGAATATCGTCGTACAGGGCGGTACTTTTTATAATAATGCAGTTCTGCGAAGTCTGGAGAAAATCGCAGACTGTCAGGTTACCCGTCCGGATATTGCCGGCATCATGGGTGCATTCGGTGCTGCCCTGATCGCAAGAGAGCGTTACGAAGGTCAGGAAACCACCATGCTCACCAAAGAGCAGATGGAAGAACTGCAGTATTCCACCTCCATGACCAAATGTCACGGATGTACCAACAACTGCCGTCTGACCATCAACAAATTCTCCGACGGCCGCCGCTATATTTCCGGTAACCGCTGTGAGCGTGGTCTGGGCAAAGAGAAAAAGAAAAATCCGGCTCCAAACCTGTTCGCTTACAAAAATGAGCGGCTCTTCTCCTATGAGCCGCTCAGTGATACTGACGCCACCCGTGGATTGGTCGGCATCCCGCGTGTGTTGAACATGTATGAGAACTATCCGTTCTGGTTTACTTTCTTCACAAAATTAAAGTACCGGGTTGTTCTTTCCCCCATGTCCACCCACGAGCTTTATGAACAGGGAATTGAATCCATCCCCAGTGAGTCCGAGTGTTATCCGGCTAAATTGGCTCACGGACATGTAAAATGGCTTCTGCAGCACAACATTCCATTTATTTTCTATCCTTGCGTTCCTTATGAACGTTCCGAGTTCAAGGATGCCAACAATCATTACAACTGCCCGATTGTTACTTCCTATGCGGAAAATATTAAAAATAACATGGAAGAACTGAAATCCGACCGTTACGATTTCCGGAATCCCTTCTTAAGCTTTGAAAGCCTGGAGATCATGACCAGTCGTCTGGTAGAAGAATTCTCCGGAGAAAAAGGCATGACTGCTCAGGAGATCACCGATGCTGCCAAAGCTGCATGGGAAGAGCTCCGTCAGGCAAGACTTGATATCTGCCAGAAAGGGGAGGAAACCCTTAAATGGATGGAAGAACACCATGCACATGGTATTGTTCTGGCAGGCCGTCCGTATCACGTAGATAATGAGATCAATCACGGTATTCCGGAACTGATCAACAACTATGGCATGGCCGTGCTCACCGAGGACAGCGTCTCCCACATTCATGAAGAAGACCGCCCACTTCGAGTGATGGACCAGTGGATGTACCATTCCCGTCTGTATGCAGCTGCTGATTTTGTAAAGACCAGAGAGGATCTGGATCTCATCCAGCTTAACTCCTTCGGTTGCGGTCTGGACGCCGTTACCACCGATCAGGTCAACGAGATCCTTACTAATTCAGGTAAGATCTACACCTGCCTAAAGATTGATGAAGTCAACAACCTGGGTGCTGCACGTATCCGTGTCCGTTCCCTGCTGGCTGCCATCCGTGTCCGTGAAAAAAATAAAGAAAAGAGAACCATCGTATCTTCTGCTTATAAGCGTGTAGTATTTACCGAGGAAATGAGAAAAGAATATACCATTCTCTGCCCGGATATGTCACCGATTCATTTCAATCTGCTGGAAGCTGCATTTCGTTCCTGTGGATATAAGATCGACGTACTGCCCCGTGCAGACCGCACTGCAGTAGACCTCGGATTAAAATATGTAAATAATGACGCCTGCTATCCGTCCCTCTTAGTGATCGGACAGATTATGGAAGCGGTTTTATCCGGAAAATATGACCTGACCAAAACGGCGATCCTCATTTCCCAGACTGGAGGTGGCTGCCGTGCATCCAACTACATCGGTTTTATCCGCCGTGCGCTGGAAAAAGCAGGATATCCGAATATTCCGGTTATCTCCATCAACTTAAGCGGCCTGGAGAAAAACCCGGGATTCAAATATACACCGGAAATGCTGTTCAAGGGACTATATGCACTGGTATTTGGTGACCTCTTCATGAAAGTTGTCTACCATACCCGCCCTTATGAGCTGGTTCCGGGCGAGACCAACAAGACCTACGAACGTCTCAATGGACGCTGCAAGGCATTTCTCATGAAAAAACATCCGTCATGGAGTGGCTTTAAACAGCTGTGTAATCAGATTGTAGATGAATTTGACCATATCCTTGTTACAGAAGAACAGAAGCCTCGTGTCGGTATTGTCGGCGAGATTCTCGTTAAGTTCTCTCCGTCCGCCAACAATGGACTGGTAGAACTGCTGGAGTCTGAAGGTGCCGAAGCTGTTGTCCCGGATCTGATGGACTTCCTGCTCTACTGCTTCAAGAACACCGAGTTCAAGGCACAGTACCTGGGTAAGAAGAAAATGACTGCCCGCATGGGACGCCTTGGTATCAAAGCACTGGAATTCTTCCGGAGTCCGGCAGACAAGGCACTCCGAAAGAGCACTCACTTCTCTCCGGCTTCCAATATTGACCATATGGCTGATATGGCATCTGAGATCGTATCTCTTGGAAACCAGACCGGTGAGGGATGGTTCCTGACCGCAGAGATGCTGGAGCTCATCGAAAATGATACGCCGAACATCGTCTGCACCCAGCCCTTTGCCTGCCTGCCGAACCACATTGTAGGTAAGGGAGTTATTAAAGAACTGCGGCACCGTCATCCGGATTCCAATATCGTAGCAATTGATTACGATCCGGGTGCCAGTGAAGTCAACCAGCTGAACCGTATCAAACTGATGCTCAGTACCGCTTATAAAAATCTGAAACGTGAAAAAGAAGCATAGATGGCCGTCAGGAGCGCCACTGTATATAAGGCTCATATGAAGCATATCGGATCATCATGTCAAAAAAACGGCCAGAGCGAACACCTTTGTGTTCGCTCTGGTCGGATTCTTTTTGGAACTATCGCAATTTACTCCTCGAACGGGATAACTGCTCCGTCATATTTCTCATTGATAAAGTTCTTGATCTCATCAGATTTCAGAACATCTACCAGTGCTTTCACACCTTCGTTATTCTCATTTCCTTCTTTCACAACAACTACATTTACATAAGTCTTTGCTGCTTCGGAATCAGATTTCTCATAAGCAAGTGCATCTTTTCCTACAGAGAAGCCTGCCTGCAGTGCGTAGTTTCCGTTCAGGACTACGTAAGCAACTTCGTCTACAACTCTGGCTACAGATTCTGCTGCCAGTTCTTCGATCTTGATGTTATGCGGGTTCTCAGCGATGTCATTAACGGTTGCTTCCAGACCTGCGCCATCTTTCAGAGTGATGATGCCGTTATCCTGCAGAAGCAGAAGAGCACGTGCCTCGTTGGTAGTATCGTTCGGTACTGCGATAGTGTCACCGTCTGCAATGTCATCAAGACTTGCTTTGGTTCCCGGATAAATTCCGAACGGCTCGTAGTGGATTTTACCAACCTCTACCAGATGAGTTCCTTTTTCTGCATTGAAGCTGTCCAGATACGGTACATGCTGGAAATAGTTTGCATCCATCTCGCCGCTCTCTACTACCTCATTCGGAAGTACATAATCATCGAACTCAGTAACTTCCAGATCCCATCCCTGCTCAGCCAGGATCGGTTTTGCTGCCGCCAGAATCTCAGCATGCGGGGTAGCGGAAGCTGCTACGGTAATGGTTCCCTTTGTCTCAGTTGCTGCTGCGTCAGCGCTGTCGTCTGCTGCATCCGTTTCCTCTGCTGCTGCATCGTCGGTGGTTTCTTCCGTAGCCTCAGAAGCTGCTGCGTTTTCCTCCGTTTTGCTGCTGCCGCATCCAGTCAGCACACCAATCGCGAGCACACCTGCAAGAACACTTGCTAAAACTTTTCTTTTCATAATTTTTTCCTCACTTTCTATCTGGAACTGCTTATTGCAGTTTCATTCCTATTTATTTTCTGTGGTCAAATTTATCGGCAGTCTTCATTCCAATGGTCTGGAAAATCTGGAACAGAACTACCAGCAGCACAACTGTTACAATCATGATATCCGTCTGCCATCTGGTATAACCATATCGAATGGCGATAGCTCCCAGGCCTCCGCCTCCGACAGCTCCTGACATAGCAGAATATCCAAGAATCGTTCCAAGGGAAATAGTTGCTCCTACCAGAAGGGAAGTTCTCGCCTCCACCAGCAACACTTTTGTTACAATATCAAAATCTGAAGCTCCCATAGATCTGGCTGCCTCGATGACTCCTGCATCTACTTCTTTTAAAGAAGACTCCACCATACGTGCAATATATGGTGCGGCTGCCACTACCAACGGTACGATGGTTGCAGTGGAACCATAGCTCTTTCCTACCAGAAACCTGGTAAATGGAATGAGCAGAACCAGTAAAATAATGAACGGAATACTTCGCACGATATTCACGATCACATCTAAAATCTTGTAAATGAACGAATTCGGCCGGATGCCGTCTTTATCGGAAACGGTAAGAACAATTCCCATGGGAAGTCCGATAATGTAACCGGCAATCGTGGATACCAACGTCATATAAAGGGTTTCGCCGATTCCGGCAATAATCATATTCGTTACTTCGCTACTCCACATCACCTGTCACCTCCTCGATCTCCAGTCCATGCTCTTTTAAATATTCTTCCATATCAATCTGCAGATGTCTGTCATCCGGCAGTCCAAGGATCATTTCTCCCTTGGCAACACCGCCAACATTTTTTGTATCCGCCCGCAAAATATTAACCGGAGTACCAAACTTCAGGATCATATTGGCAATCACCGGTTCAAAAGCTGAGTTCTCGGAAAATACAATTCGCAGTTTCCGGTCACTCTGAATTCGCTCCATCTGAACAGCCACAGCTCCTTCCGTTCTCACATCACTCTCAGGCAGATCCTTAAGAATCAGCTCCTTGGCTGCCTTGGACTTTGGATGGCTGAAAATCTCTTCCACCAAACCATTTTCCACCAGTTCACCATGCTCAATAATGGCTACCCGATTACAGATTTCCCGGATAACGGACATCTGATGGGTAATGATAACAATGGTAATTCCAAACTGCTCATTAATCTGCTTTAACAGCTCCAGAATAGAAGCCGTTGTCTGCGGATCCAGCGCACTGGTTGCCTCATCGCAGAGCAGAATCTTCGGATTGGATGCCAGTGCTCTCGCAATAGCTACCCTCTGCTTCTGTCCACCTGACAACTGTGCCGGAAATGCTTTTTCCTTCTCTTCTAGTCCCACAGTCTTCAAAAGTTCCTTTGCCCTGACCTTTGCATCCTTCTTCTTCACACCCTGAATCAGCAGCGGGAAACAAATATTATCAATGACATTTTTCTGCATCAGCAGATTAAAATGCTGGAAAATCATTGCAATGTCACTGCGCTGTTTTCTCAGTTCTTTTTCATTTAATGCACCCAGGTCTCTGCCTTCAATCAATACCTGACCGTCCGTAGGCCGCTCCAGGAAATTCAGACATCGTACCAGAGTACTCTTTCCTGCACCGGACATTCCGATAATTCCGTAAATATCTCCCTTCTCAATCGTAAGGTTGATATCCCGCAGCGCATCCACATGCATGCCTTTTTGCTCGAAGGTCTTCGACAAATGTTTTACTTCTATCTCCGTCATAACGTTCCTCTCTTTACTCCACAAAAAAGGAACCATCTGCGTGATGATTCCTTGTTGATCTATTCTTTATCTTGCAAAATCAAACCGAAGCATCCGACGCAGCTTTTCTTTTTTTCATAACAAAACACATGTCCATGGATTTACACATGCACATTTTTCCGGTCATCATACAAGTCTTCATTGTGCTGGTCTTCATTATTTCGGTTCTCCTTTCTCGTTTTTATAACGCATATTATAACAAAGTTTTCCAGAAAGTGTTAATATGAGAAACCTTGGATTCGTTATAGGGTGATCCTATAACAAAATATCTTTTTTCTTATACTTCTTCAACTCTTCAATGTAAATTTCCCCGATAGGACTGATCTTCACTCCTTTTCGTTTCAGATAGCCAATCCGCATTTTTTCCGTCTCTTTCAGAGGGATCGCCATATAATCATCCCCGTTCAAGTCCTCGCAAATGATGCCGGAACACAGGGTGTAGGCATTCAGGCCTCTCATTAGGTTCAGAAGCGTGGCACGGTCATTGGCCTTAATGAGACGACGATAATCATAGGTACTCTTCATCTCTTCCGCCAGATAAAGGGAATTATTCTTTCCCTGGTCAAATGACAGGCAGGGATACTCGTCCAGTTCTTCCATGCTGATCACCTGCTGCCCCGCCAGCGGATGTCCGGACCAGAGGTACACGAAAGTATCACTCTGAAACAGTTCCACAAATTCCAGTCCATTTTCCCGGAACATTTTATTCAGTACTTTCTCGTTAAAATCATTCTGATAGAGAACGCCAATCTCACTTTTAAAATTCTTTACATTTTCAATGACACTGGTGGTCGTCGTCTCGTGGACCGCAAACTCATACTGCTCCATGCCAGTCTTTTTCACGGTCTCCACAAATGCCTGCACTGCAAAGGTATAGTGCTGGGTAGATACACTGAATTTCTCTTTTGTTTTTTTGTCAATGTATTTAGATTTCAGAAGTCCGAACTGCTCCGTCACCTGCCGGGCGTATCCCAGAAATTCCTCACCTTCCGGTGTGATCACAATTCCCCGGTTGGAACGTAGGAAAATATCAAATCCAAGCTCCGTCTCCAGCTCCCGAATCGTCTCCGACAGACTCGGCTGAGAAATAAAAAGCTGCTTGGATGCCTCATTGATAGAATTGCAGTCCGCAATCGTCAGGGCGTATTTTAACTGTTGAAGAGTCATAGTTTTCTCCTAAATCAATGTATATTGCATCCATTCATAATGCAGCATGGAACCTTCTATAATTTCCGGTGGTAGTAGATCTCTTGCCACTACTTTCAGTTCCTCTTCCAGTTCATCGGTTCTTCTTAAATGAGCGTAATCGCCGTCGATACGCTCTACGATATAATCACAAACTAACATACGCTTAGCCCTCCTTATTTATAATGTCAGTGTCTGTCTGCTGCCTGTACAAATTGTTCATGCGTCGTAATGATTGCCTCTTTCTGTTTTGCTTCTATTTTTAGTTGTATTTTATATAATTATTTGCTATATTATAGACGGTACTACCAAAAAACGGTAGGCGGTTAGTCCTTTTTACAGAGGACTGTGACCTCTGATGATATAGAAATCCAGCTGGAAATCTTTGATGCGGAGGACTTGCTCATGCTGACCATTGATAACCTCATTGGCATTATTTGCCTTTGTGCGACTTTTTATAGTCTTGGTTATTCACGTGGCTTGCGTGATTCCAAGACATAAAAATAACCGCCCGGTCCTGAGAAAACTTGGCGGTTATTTTTATAACTAACATATTTCAGGACTAACCGTCTATCGGTAGTACCTTTTAATATTATACTAACATTCAACCGCTCTTATGTCAAATGTATTCTGATCAGATTTAAATTGGGATCCACTTTTGCAAGTTCATCATGAAAATAATCCTTCAATAGACCGATTCTTGCCACTTCTCTCTGTCTTCGTCTTCTACTGACACGAAATGTACGCCTGGCTTCTGCAGTCTCTGCTTCATCAAATTCACGAATACCCCACATATCTTTTCCGTGTTTTTTCATCAGATGATAATTTTCATCCGTTACTGCCCAGCCGACTGAAGATGTTCCAAGATCCAGTCCTATGTAATATGCCATATTTGTTGCTCCTTTTCTCCTTGCATATTTTTATTTTGTCTATTGATTTTTCTTTAAAGCATTGATAAAATATAACCAAACTTACAAGACGAGTGCAAATAAGGTTAATCCGAATCCGTCGTAAGACTCTACATGGTGTAGAACCAAAAAGATCTGGCAACAGGTCTTTTTTGTTTGTTAGTACAATAACTCTATCACCATATTTTTACTATATTTTATCATATATTTCTTTGAATATATAGCATTTTTCACAAACAAGAAATCGAGGTGTTTTATTTGACTGAAAATACAACTACACAACACGACCAGTACTATGAGATGGCCAACGCCCCGGTCAATCGGATCATTCCGAAACTGGCAGTTCCTACTATCATCAGCATGCTGGTGACTTCTATTTACAACATGGCCGATACGTTTTTCGTAAGCCAGCTGGGAACCAGTGCTTCTGGTGCCATAGGCATTGTCTTCTCTGCCATGGCAATTATCCAGGCGCTGTCCTTCATGGTAGGCATGGGAAGCGGCAACTTCATAGCCCGATCTATCGGTGCCGGAAAGCGGGAACTGGCAGAACAAGTTGCATCTGTAGCTTTTTTTACCGGGTTAATCATCGGACTTCTGATTGCAGTTTTCGGTAACCTGAGCCTCAGAAATATTGTGTACTTTCTGGGGGCTACCGAGACCATTGCTCCTTTCGCGGAAGATTACGCTCGTTACATTTTCATGGCTGCACCTTTTATGGTATGTTCTTTTATCATGAACAATCTGCTGCGTTTCCAGGGAAAAGCGTTATTCTCCATGATCGGAATTACAACCGGTGGTATTTTAAATATTTTTCTGGATCCCATCTTTATCTTCGGTCTTGGACTTGGAACTTCCGGTGCGGCACTGGCTACTGCGTTATCCCAGATAATCAGTTTCTGTATCCTGTTTTTTATGTGTAATACAAAAAAAGAATGCATTACCATTCTTCCACAAAACTTCCGTCCAACGATAAATATTTACCAGAATATTATTTATGGTGGAATTCCTTCTCTGGGACGTCAGGGAATCGCCAGCGTGGCAACTATCATCATGAACATCATGGCTCATCCCTACGGAGACGCAGCGATCGCTGCCATGTCTATTGTCAGTCGTTTTATGATGTTCATCAATTCGGCCATCATCGGATTCGGCCAGGGATTTCAGCCAGTCTGCAGCTTTTGCTTTGGTGCAAAGATGTATGCCCGTGTCAAAGAAGCCTGCTGGTTCTGTATCAAAGTCAGCACTGCAATCCTGCTGGTTTTCTGCGTTACCGGTTTTACTTTCTCCGGACATATCATTGAACTATTTCGAAAGGGAGACGCTGATGTTATCCGCATTGGTACGTTAGCTTTGAGATTGCAGCTTATGACACTTCCGTTACAAGGTGTGATTATTATGGGAAATATGATGCCCCAGTCTATCGGCTACGGCATCCGTGCCACACTGGTTTCCACCGGCCGCCAGGGACTCTTCCTGATCCCGGCACTCCTGATCCTGACGCCGGTCATGGGGCTTCTGGGCATTCAGATTGCTCAACCCATTGCTGATATCTGCACCTTCTTCCTTGCAGCCTTCGTCATGAACGGAATCTTCAAAGAAATGGATGCCGCAAAATAAAGCCTGGGAAGCACATACAGATACAACCTCGAAAAAGCCCAGGGAGTGCATATCTTCATGCGCTCCCCGGGCTTTTCACCAGATTCCTTATCTCATGCACTTCTCAGGCTTCTCACCCAGCCTTTTGATCCGGTTCAAATTCCAGCATAGGGATTTCACCTTTCAAAGCTTTATATGATCCCTCTGCCAACGCTTCCATCTCACGTTCTCCTGGCATAATCACAACAGGAGCAATAAACTCTACCCTTTTGCGGATATGTTCACAGATGAATGGCACATTTGCCATACCGCCAATCAGAAGGATTGCATCCACTTTTCCTTCAAGAACTGTCGCCATCGCCCCGATTTCTTTGGCCGTCTGATAGCACATGGCTTCCATGACTTCTTCTGCATAACGGTCACCAGCCTCGATGCGCTTCATGATTGCACGAATATCTGTAGTTCCAAGGTAAGCCATTAATCCGGCCTCACCATTAATATGGCGGATCATCTGCTCCAGTGTGTACTGACCGGAATAACACAATTTCACCAGCTTTCCAACCGGAACCGTGCAGCATCTGTTATTTGAAAACGGGCCTTCACCTTCCAGTCCATCCGGCGCATCTATCATTTTTCCATCCCGCAGAGCACAGACACCGATCCCACCTCCAAGCATAACCGTAACTGTCCGTACTTCTTCGAACTTCTTTCCATGTGTCTCTGCATAGTACCTAGTCATTGCTTTTACGTTTAACGCCTGCACACAGGAAACTCTTTCTATCTCCTTCAGACCACTGTATCTGGCAATTGGATCCATTTCATCCGTAGTCGGAGTATCTGTCGTAAGCGGAACTGCATGAGCACTCTCTTTACACAGATCATATGCAACCAGTACTCCTACACCACATACATGATGTCCATACTCTCCAGACCGAACCTGCTCAACCATCTCTTCATTGATACGATAGGTTCCTCCAACGATTCTTTCCGTCTGGCCACCACGTGTCGTAACAGAATCCAATTCATCCAGATTTAAGTTATGTTCTTTCATGAAATCAAGAATAGCTTCTTTTCTGAAGGCATACTGATCGTTTACAGATTTACATTCTTTAATTTTATCAACCGGATGGGTCAGACTGTCCCGAATCTTGCACTCCTGATCCTCATAGTAAGCAATTTTTGTGGATGTCGAGCCAAAATTAATAACTAATATTTTTATTGGATTCATATCTTCATTCTCCTGACTCTTCTGATTTTTTTCTTATTTTCTTTATCCCCACAAATAATGTTGGCAAAATTACAAACGGAATCCCCAGATATCCTACTGCGGTATATCCTTTTTTTACGATTGCCAGTAAACCAAACTGTGCAATTCCAAAACAGATCAGGATCAGCAAAGAGCTATATAATGCACGTCTTGCCGTTATATTCGGAAGTTTTTTCTCTCCAAAACCTTCCACTCGTTTCAGAATCGCCCCGATACAGGTAATTGCAGTCGTCATAAACGCAAGAAAAACCATGATGGAATATACAATCTCCAATGATGGAATATGAAGCTGTGAAACAGCTGCAAGTACCGGCAATTGTTCATGATTAATATCCGGGTAATAACATAACAACATGTAAGTCAGTACAACCATCATTGCGCCATTCATCAGTAAACCAAAAACAGAAGCAATTTTTGTTTCTTCTTCTGTTGCAATCTCTCCTGACAAGTTGGTCGTTGCCCCCAGAATAATACATTGAAAACTGCCATAAAGAATTCCTGAAAAAATTGCCTGTCCAAGTGTCCCTTCTGTCTTCCATTCAGACACAACAGTAATAAACTGTCCACTGTTCTGTTTCATACATATTCCACATACGACAACGATGACCACAATTAAAATCACAGAAAGCACTGACGATGCCGCAACCAATACCTTTGAACCAAACATGTTCAGCAATACTACAAGGATCATAACAGCAATCACAGACGGTTCATACGGAAAACCAAACAGATCACTGATCAACTGTCCCGCCCCGGCAAAAACAGAACTTACTCCCATCACCATAATCGTAATGAATAATATTTCATAAATCGGTGCAAAAATTTTATCATATGGACTAAATAGTTTATTCGCATAGGAGCGATAATCATAGGTATGATTTTGTCTGCAAAACTCCCATTGAACATATGCGACCAATGCCATAATTACTACAGATATGACCGGCAGAAATAATGCATATGCACCATAACTGGTCCAAAATGAAACGCCCTGTGCACCCGTTGCAAAACCACTGCCGCAATGTGTTCCGAACCATGCGGATGCAACACTGAAGCAGATTCCCCAATTTATATTTGTTTTCCTCTTTTTCTCCATACACACATCCTATATTTTAATTACCCTTTAAATGCCTCCTCTGATGCTGTAAATATTTTTGCGTACAAATCTCCACGCCAATCTCTCTTTCCCTCTGCATTTTTCGCAAACACCGGGATCTGTCCATAAATATCTGGAAGGATAAGATCAATTGTGCCAAAACGCATACCTGCTCTGTCGCATCCGCTTTCAGGATATGGAATTCCCAGATAAGTCTCTACTTCTCCACCATTTTTTGATGGGCCAATCACGGCACTTCCACCATGGAAAAATGCTCCATGTTCCGGACCTGCAATATTGGATGTTGCAATATACATATAATTAATAAAAGCCAGCGCCGGAAGGGCAATTCTATAGGATCCTGACGTACACGGTGCATCCGGACATGCCGTCACATTCAATGACATTCTAGCCCCCATGGAACGATAATAGCGTGTCAGCTCCGGGAAACAATAGGTATCATAACAAATGGAAATTCCAATCGGCCCCCACGGTGTATCAATCAGCACCGGTTTATCACCAGGTACAGCCCACTCACATTCATCAAATGGCAAATGAAGTTTTCTGTACTTGTCCGTCTTACCATCCGGATAAATAATTGCCGCAGAATTATAAACTTTCCCATCATCTCCCAGTTCTGCCATGCCCAAGACAATATACATTTTATACTTTTGGGCGTATTCCGCCAGTGCGTTTGTTGCCGGCCCCGGAATTGGTTCCGCAAGCTTTACATGCATTTTATCTTTCCACTCTTTTCCCGCATCATTTCCATATCCGGTCAATGCTGTTTCCGGAAATACGATCATATCAGCTCCACGTTTTCCCGCTTCCTCACAATAATCGGAAATTCTTTCGAGATTCGCTTTTTTGTCTCCCCAGACAGTCTGATAATTTACCAGTGCAAGATTCATAATATTTTTCATAGATTTTCCCCTATCTTGGCAAATGTTTTAAAATCCCTGCATTTCGTATGTCTCTTCAATTGTTCTTAACAGGCAATAAACCGCTTCTGTATACGGAACCTGCAGTCCCTTTTCTTTTGCTTTTGCTACAATTCCTCCGTTAATAAACCGAGCTTCTGTTTTTCTCTTATTTTTCAGATCCTGTGCCATGGAAGTATAGTGATCCTTATGAACCTCATATGTATTCTCCAGGCTATGAATAATATCTTCTGCTTTTACATTTACACCATGAGCCTGCCCAACCATTGCGGTCTCTTCCGCAATTTTAGCCGCCAGAAAGCGTCCTTCTTCCACTGCTCCGATTGCTCCACAGGGTGCATGTACAATTGCTGTCGTTGCATTAATGGCAGCATTGAATCCAACCTTTTCCCAGATTGCCACATATACATCTTTTGTGATGGATGCATGGAATCCTGCTTCCACCAATGCCTCATGTGTTTTCTGCAGCATGGCTGACTCTTTCAGGCTTGCTGTGTAAATTTTTACATAACTTCCCTGACCTCCGCCTGTAGATATTTTTCCAGGGCCTTTTACATCAGATGCATAATTGGTAACCCCTACCAGTATCTGTTCCAGATCTACGAACTCATTGATCAGTTCAATATTTCCAAGTCCGTTCTGAAGTGTCAGGACATAAGTATCTTTACCGATCAGTGTCTTTACTGCATTTTCCAGTGCCGATCTGGAATATAAAGTCTTTGTAAAAAGAATGGCCAGATCAACAGCTTCTTTCGCATCTTCCGATTTGATAGCACGAACCGGAATTTTATGCATTCCTGATTCATCCTCCAACTCTATTCCATCTTTATTGATGGTATCAAGAACCACAGGAACAACATCTACCATTGTAACTTCATTTCCCGCCATCGCAAGTTTTCCACCAAATAAAGTTCCCATTGCGCCTGCTCCAATGACTGCAATTTTCATATCGAAGCCTCCTGTTAATTTAACTTTTTATTTAATAGTACAGCAATTCCTCCAATAAGTGCAATTGGTGCCATAATTCTAAAACTCATGCTCCATCCAAATGAATCCAACAGAGCTCCAAAAATCATGGTAGATAAAAATGCACCGACCCACTGAGCCGTATTCATAAATGCAGATGCCAGTCCACTTTCTTCACTCCGAACAACAATGGTAACGGCTGTAAAACTCAAGCCCGCTTCTGCCATTGCCAGGACACCATATAAAATAATGTACAGAACGAACGCAGAGCCACTGAATATCGGTGTGCAGAAAATCAATAAAGCAAACAGGATCATCATTATCGCCAGAGGTTTCTTGATGGATCCCCATTTATCTGCCAGCATCCCTCCGAGAATTCCAACTGGTATTCCAATCAGACTTGCTACACTCGTCAATGTTCCCGCATAAGTTGCAGACATACCTGCCACTTCTGTTAAATAGGTAGGAAGATAATTAAATACTCCCATATGAACGATCATGTAGCAGACAAATTCGATACAAACCAACCAGACACTTCCATTTTTCATCACATCCCATATACTCGGATTCTGTTCTGCATTTTCCGATACACTGCCCAAATCAGAAGTCTGATTATCAAATCCCTTAATAAAAATAACCCATAACACAAGTGCCACAATTCCGACAGCTGCATTCATCCACCAGAAATTCTTCCAACTACTGATAGTTGCAAAAACAGGTGCAATATTTAATGCAAGAATCTGACCAAAAGACATATAGCACATTAAAATTCCCATGGCAACACCACGTTTTCTATCAGAATAGGACTGGGCCACAGCAGCCGGTCCAATGGTTCCGAGGAACATCAGTCCAATGCCTTCAATAACACGACTTACCAGCATCATATTATAGTCTGTTGCCACCGCTCCCAGTATACAACCGGCAATAATTGCAAGCAGAGATCCTAAACCTGTTTTAAATGTTCCAAATTTTGTAACCAGCACGCCCATTGGAATAGATAGAAAGATTCCTGCCAATGTAAATACAGACATCAATAATCCTGCTCTGGCACTACTGGAAATCTGAAGATCTGACATAATATTGGTTAATACAGGAGCCACCTTATTCATACAAATTGCTCCTGATGTCATGGAGATCAACATAATAACGAGAATAAGCGTTGGTGATACTTTTTTCTTCTGTTTCATCACAACCTCCTTTACTCTGGGTTACTGTGCCATTTTCTTTAACAATGCATATCTTGCATCCGCTGCCTGCTGGATACTTTCGATCTGCTCTTCTGTAAGATTCTTGAATTTCCCGATTCCTTTCACAAACTCTGCAACTGTAATCGGTTTTTTGATTTCATTCAAATGATACCCATCATGATCCATCTCCCAGAGCGGGAATACATTACACTGTACCGCCTTTCTTGCAACTTCAATCGCCTTCTCCGGCTTATATGCCCATCCTGTCGGACAGGGTGAAAATACATGCAGATATGCAAATCCATGTTTTGAAGCTGCCAGTCCTTTCTGGATCTTAGCCACCAGATCTGCCATGTTAGACGGAGATCCCGTTGCACAATATTCAATTCCATGCATGCTCATAATAAGCGGCAGGTACTTCTGCTGCTGTTGTTTACCATTGATCACAGATCCTACCGGCGTTGTAGAAGTTTTAGAACCTAATGTTGTTGTGGAGCTTCTCTGATAACCGGTATTCATATATCCTTCATTGTCATAGCACACATACAGCATCTTTTCATTTCTCTCAGCAGCAGCGGAAAGACTCTGGAAGCCGCAGTCTGCGGTTGCACCATCCCCGGCTACAGCCACAATATTCACATCTGTTCTTCCTTTTCTTTCATACATCTGACTTAATCCGGTAAGAAAAGAAGCCGTGTTATCCAGAAGCGGAATATGTACCGGTATTTTCAAACCGTTTGAATAGTTCCATCCTACAACACCGGCACCAGCCATACATCCAGGCGGGATTCCAATAATTGTATTTTTTCCTGATACCTGAAGCACCGTTCTCAAGATCAGTTCTCCTCCGCATCCCTGACAAGCAGACATGCCCGGAGTCACCATATCTTCTGCTTCTCTAAGAACATCTATATAACTCATATTTTTCCCTCCTAGTCAACCATGTACCACTGTGTATCTTTCTGTCCTGGTTCCTCTTTTACTACATTCAGTTTTCTGATTGTACTTAAAATCATATCCAGAGAAATATCTGCTCCTCCTAATCCACCGATTACGGAAAAATGAGCAAACTTTTCATCCGCATCTACTAATGCAGCTCTGGTTTCCATATACATAGGTCCTGTAGACCATCCAAAAGATACAGATCTGTCAATCACCGCAAATGCTTTCTTTCCCTCCATTGCTTTCGCAATTCGTTTTGCTGGAAACGGTCTGGTAAAGCGGAGCTTAATTAAACCAGCCTTAATTCCTTCTTCTCTTGCAAGATCCACCGCATCCATTCCGGTTCCGGTCATTCCGCCGATCGTAACGATCACTACATCTGCATCTTCTGTTTTATATTCAGAAATAGCACCTCCATAATAACGGCCAAACTGATCACCAAATTCTTTGTCGATTTTTTCGATTTCATCAAGTGCTGCTTCCATGGCGTCCAGATGGCTCTTTCTGTATTTCAGCATCAACGGCCCCGGAGTCAGCGGATCCAGTGCAAACGGATTCTCAGGATCCAGTACGCAATGATTGATATGAACAGGCGGTAAGAACTGATCTACTTCCTCCTGTAACGGCAGATCTACACCTTCTGTTAAATGTGAACTGTAGAATCCGTCATAACAGACATTCACCGGAAGAAGTACTTTCTTATTTTCCGCAAGTTTATATCCCTGAATGATCATATCCACAATTTCCTGATTGCTGTCGCAGAAACACTGAATCCAGCCAGATTCCCTTACACACATAGCATCCTGCTGACCACTCCATACCGTTTCCGGAGATGTCATTTCTCTGGTTGCTAATGCCATTACCATGGGAAATCTCAAAGTTGACATACGTGTGTATGGTTCAAACATCAATGCCAGTCCCTGTGCTGATGTAGCTGTAAATACACGTCCTCCTCCGGCAATAGCTCCCTGTACTACGGAACATGCGGAATGTTCTGACTCCACCTGTACCAGGTTAGAATCTAATTTTCCATTGTGAACCATACCTGCCAGATACTCTACAACTGAAGACTGCGGGGTAATCGGATAAGCTGCAATAAGATCCGGTCTACAGAGAGCTGCCGCTTCTGATGCCGAATAATTACCTGTTAAAACGACTTTCTTTCCCATTATTTCGCGCCTCCTTCCAGAACCATTTCAATTGCACCTTTCTTACACTCGTTGGCACAAATTCCGCATCCTTTGCAATAGTCATATGTAATTTCAAACTTTTTGTCTTCAGTACCGATAATGGCGTTTACCGGACAATACGCAAGACACATTCCACAATTTACACATTTTTCTTTATCCATAACCGGCCGGAACACACGCCAGCTGGCGGTATCCAGACAATAAATCCCATCATTTCCTATTGGAGTGATATGTAAATGTTCAGCCATTTTTTACCTCCCTATAATGTAATTATTTTTGTCTCTTCATAGGCACGTTCTGCTGCCTGACGGTTCACAGCTCCGAATGCCTTCTCAATCTCTGCAAATAAGAACTCTTCATTTACCAGACCTGACGCTTTTTCAAACGCTCCAAGCATTGCCGTATTCGGAATGTTTCTTCCAATCAGCTCTTCTGCAATTCCAGTTGCATCCACAATGGCAACCTGTCCGGCATTCTTCGGAATCTGAAGTTCCTCCGGTGTCTTCACCGAATTAACCACTACAAGTCCCCCGTCTTTCAATCCTGCGTACGTTGCAGGAAGCCCTACCAGTGAATCATCCATGATCACCAGGATCTCCGGCTCATATACCTGCATTTTCCGACGGATCTCTTCCTCTGAAATCCTCAGATATCCGAATACTGGTGATCCTTTTCGCTCTACACCAAAAAACGGAATAAACTGACCATTTTTGCCACCGGCTACTGCCGCACGTACTACAATCTGGGATGCTTTTACAACTCCCTGGCCCCCACGCCCGTGTAAACGAATCTCTTTCATTTCCTTTCTTTTCTCCTTTTTTGTTTCTTATTTTAAAACGTTGTTTCTTATACTGAACTTTTATATTTCACATATTACACTCCCGTTTTACTATTAGTCAAGTTTAACCAAAGTATAAAAACTACTGAATCTTTCTCTGCATTTTTGTCGAATATCCCCTTTTTTTCATCCTTTGTTTTTCTATGCAAAACACACCTTTTCTTTTTTTCATTTATTCTGAAAATCTAACTATATTAAACAAATTTTCTCGTCTGAATTCGGCAATATTTAAACAGTAATTATTATTTCAAAACAATATTGACATATTTTTAAACTATTGTTACGGTATAAGAAACAAAAATATTATATAAAAGGAGAATTTCATGAGCGATAATCCAAATACTAAATATATACTTCACTCCGTAGCATCTGCTTTATCTGTTCTGGATCTATTTTTCACTTATGAAGAACTCAGTCCCACAGATGCTGCCAAATGTCTGGGAATCAACCGAAGCACTGCCTTTCGATTTCTTGTAACCCTGGAACAAAGCGGATATATCACCAAAACATCCGATTCCCGTTATCGGCTTAGCGTAAAAATATCCACGCTGGGCCAGATTGCACATAACCGAATGGCCCTTATCAATTTAATTCATCCTTATTTATGCAAAATATCAGAAGAAAATGGGGAATCTACCCATCTGGTTATTATGGATACTCCTACTCATGTAACTTTTATTGATAAATGTGTGGGCACTCTCTGGCTTAAGATGGATATTATGCTCGGATATACGCAATATGCACATCTGACAGGAACCGGAAAAGCGATCCTTGCCTATGAATCTGATCAGTTTATTTATGAATACATCCGAAATGTTACATTTGAGCCTTCCACTTCACACTCTATTAAAGATGCCCGTGAAATGCTCAATACTCTAAATCAGATACGTGAACAGGGATATGCCTGCGATCATGAAGAAGTAGAAATCGGACTCAGCTGCTATGCGGTTCCTATTTTATCTCTGTCAGGACGGCCAATTGCTGCAATCAGCTGCTCCGGTCCTACCACACGAATGGAACTGAATCGTCAAAAACATCTGAGTGCTCTTTTTTCTGCTACAGAACAGATTCAAAAGGGTCTTCAATAATTTTTTATTGACGAAATCTATTTTGTGTGATATGTTCATTATATAAAACAACGTTTCTTATATTAAACTTTTGAAAAATCTTGAAAACAAACACCAGACGCAACGGAGGTCTGCATCGTGTATCAAAATTTTGAAAAAGTACTAAAAAGCATTCGTGAAAAAAAAGAGAAAAAAAGAATTGCCATAGCTGCAGCCCATGACATGGAGGTCATGGAATGCGCGGTCATGGCACATAAAGAGCAGATTGCTGATTTTACATTAATTGGAAAGAAGGGCGAAATCGAATCTATTCTTAGAACCTTTGGAGAAAATCCTTCATCGTGGGATATCATAGACGAACCTTCTGACCCCAAAGCAGCCGAACTGGCGGTTTCTATGGCATCAGAGAAAAAAGCCGATGCCATTATGAAAGGACAATTACATACGGCAATATTTCTTCGGGCAATTTTTTCAAAAGAGTATAACCTTGTACCGCCGAAAACGCTAGTCAGCCAGATTACCGTAACGGAATACCCGGCTCAGAACCGGCTGCTCCTTATTACCGACTGTGCTGTCAATGTAACTCCGACTTATGCAGAAAAAGCTGTTATCATAGCAAATGCCGTATCCCTTGCCAAAAGGTTAGGAATCGACTGTCCTAAAGTTGCATGCCTTGCACCTGTCGAGGTGGTTAATGAAAAAATGCCGGAAACCATTGATGCCGCTATGCTAAGTAAAGCAAACGAACGGGGACAGATCAAAGATTGTATTATTGACGGTCCGCTTGCAATGGATAATGCCATTTCTCCTGAGGCTGCTCAATGCAAAAAAATTACCAGTCCTGTAGCCGGTCAGGCAGATATTCTTTTAATGCCCAACCTTTGTACCGGCAACGCGATTGATAAAGCTTTACGCTACTTTGCAGGTTTAAAAACAGGAAGTGCGGTCATTGGTGCAAATGTTCCAATCGTCATGACTTCCCGTTCTGACTCTGCACTCAACAAACTCCATGCAATCGCATTGAGTGTTCTGTAACTATTTATTATTCCTTCTTACATATGTTTATTGCCATAGAGAAGGCAGCATCGAAAACGATGCTGCCTTCTCTTTACATTTACTTCTATAAATAACCTCAAAAAGTCTATGTGTTATGATGATTAATTTTGATGCTCCTTTAGATACGCTTTTCTTCCATCATCATAAAGGTTATTACCCTCACTGTCAATAATAACAACCAACGGCATATCTTCCACATACAACTTCCGAAGTGCTTCTGCACCCAGATCCTCATATGCGATCAGTTCGCATTTCTTGATACATTTTGCCAGCAGTGCTCCGGCTCCACCAATGGCTCCAAAATATACGCCGCTATATTTTTTCATGGCATCCACTACTTCCGGAAGTCTTGCTCCTTTTCCGATCATACCGCGGGCACCTACCGACATCATGGTTGGTGCATAGGCATCCATACGTCCGCTGGTGGTCGGTCCTGCACTTCCAATGACCTGTCCTGGTTTCGCCGGTGTAGGACCTACATAATAAATCGTCGCATCCGTAGGATCAAAGGGAAGTTTCTCGCCTCTTGCAAGAGCTTCGCACATTCTCTTATGTCCTGCATCACGGGACGTATAGATAGTGCCGGTCAGGAGGACACTGTCACCTGCATGCAGGGTCTTTGCCAGTTCTTCCGTCAATGGTAATGTAATCTTTCTTGCTGCCATCTAAATCACCTCCGTCTTATGGCGTGTCACATGACAGTTAATATTGACTGCACAGGGCATACCTGCAATATGGGTCGGTAAAGTCTCAATATTCAGACCAATGGCTGTTGTCTTACCACCAAAGCCCTGGGGTCCGATACCAAGCTTATTGATCTTCTCCAGCATCTCTTTTTCCAGATCTGCATAGAAGGGATCCGGATTTTCAGAATCCAGCGGACGCATCAAAGCTTTCTTAGCCAAAAGCGCACATTTATCAAAGGTTCCTCCAATGCCAACACCAACCACCATAGGCGGGCAGGGATTCGGGCCTGCGGTTTCTACGACTTCCAGGATAAAATCCTTGATTCCCTGTAATCCTGCAGACGGCTTGAACATACGGATCATGCTCATGTTTTCGCTGCCAAAGCCCTTCGGACCGACAGTCACTTTGATCTGATCTCCCGGTACGATCTCTGTATAAAGCATAGCCGGCGTATTGTCTCCGGTATTGCCTCTGCGTACCGGATCTTTTACTACGGATTTTCGTAAATATCCTTTATCATAACCTCTGCGTACGCCTTCATCAATTGCTTCTGCAAGATCTCCGCCTGTCAGATGTACATCCTGCCCAATCTCCAGGAACACACAGGCCATTCCTGTATCCTGACAGATCGGTACATTTTCGGCATCCGCAATCTTATAATTTTCAATGATATTATCGAGTACCCCCTGGGCAATCTCCCCGTCCTCACAGGCGCGGCAATGTTCAATGGCACATTTCACATCGGATGGAAGATGCTCATTTGCCTCGATGCACAGTCTCTCGACCACATCCGTGAGCTGACTGACATTTACTTCACGTATCATGACAAACCTCCTCTTATGGAACTTTTTATCTATTGTAACACGGACAGACACAGGATACAAATCCCCGATGTCTGTCCGTTCTATATTAATTCTTACCGCTCATGTCTCGCATAATTCGGCAGAAGCATTGGTGACATTTTTCCTGTATGAATGTCTGCCTGCTCCAATTCATTTTCATAATGATAAATATGATCCAGATTCAGCTTGCCAAGCTCGACATCCTTGCATTTTGCTGCTGCTTTTTTACCCGCATTACGGCCAAATACGATCACATCCAGCAAAGAGTTGCCCATCAGTCGGTTGGTTCCATGAATTCCGCCTGCTGCCTCTCCTGCAACTAAAAGGTTCGGGATCTCTTTGGTAAATCCATCTCCATTGATCTCAAGTCCTCCATTCTGGTAGTGAAGGGTCGGATAGATCACGATCGGCACTTTTCTCATATCAATTCCGTAATTCATATACATACGGAACATGGCCGGAATTCTTTTTTCAATCGTTCCTTCTCCTCCAAGGATCTCAATCATCGGAGTATCCAGCCATACACCTTTGAGTCCGCCCGGAACTTCTACACCACGGCCTTCTCTGCATTCACGGATGACACCGGAAGCATTGACGTCACGGGTTTCTAGCGGATGGATATAAGCCTCGCCCTCAGCATTGACCAGCTGTGCACCGACAGAACGCACTTTTTCTGTTACCAGTGCACCAAGGATCTGAGAAGGATACACAGCTCCCGTCGGGTGATACTGGATGGAATCCTGATACAGCAATGCTGCACCGGCACGGTATCCTAACACAAGACCATCCGCTGTTGCTCCATAGTGGTTAGAGGTCGGAAAGCCCTGGTAATGCATTCTTCCTGCACCGCCGGTTGCGATCACAACTGTTTTGGCTCTTGCCACCAGATAATCACCGGTCTCCATATTCTGGAGAACAGCTCCTGCAACCTGACCTTTTTCATCTTTCAGAAGCTCTACAGCAGAGGTGAACTCAACCACCGGAATTCCCAGGTTCAGAACTTCATCTCTGATGGTACGCATGATCTCTGATCCAGAATAATCCTTTGCTGCGTGCATTCTCTTTCTGGAAGTTCCGCCACCGTGGGTGGTGATCATGGTTCCATCTGGCTCTTTATCAAACTCAACACCCAGTTCATTGAGCCATTTGATCGCATCCGGGGCTTCCATAACCAGTCTCTTTACCAGCTCTGGTTTTGCCGCAAAATGTCCGCCGCCAAAACAATCCAGATAGTGCTGTACCGGAGAGTCATTCTCCTTGTCTGCTGCCTGGATTCCGCCTTCTGCCATCATTGTATTGGCATCGCCGATTCTGAGTTTGGTTACGATCATAACGTCTGCGCCTGCGTTATGTGCTTCAATAGCACAGGAAGAACCTGCTCCACCGCCGCCGATTACAAGCACATCCACATCATAATCAATTTTTGTAAGGTCAATCTTTTCATGAATCAGCCGACTCGTGGAATGCAGCATCTCTGCCAGTTCCAACGGCGCTTTCTGACCTTTGTTCGGTCCGACCTTAATTTCTGCAAATGCATTGGGATTATAGTCTGGATGGAATTGTTTCAGAAGAGCATCTTTTTCATCTGCTGTCAGACGTCTCGGCTCAGTTGCCATACGCTCTGCTCTTGTAGCTTCTACCTTTTTGATAGACTCCATCATATTTTCTGGATATGGTGCGTACATCTTTCATGCCCTCCTTATTTCTCGATATCTCTATTGTTATAAAGTTCCTGCATCTCTGTGAGCGGCTTCTGCATAATCTGCTCAATCAGATCATCATATGCTCCTTCATGAATTTCTTCCACACGTTTCGTCAGATGCTTTGCTTCCGGAGCAATGTATTTGCCGGTCAGACGTCTCGCAAGAAGTGCCACCATCGGATGAGAGATCTCTGCTGGACAACGTACAGAACAGCAGCCACAGCTTACACAGTCAAAGGACTCTTCTGCACATTTCTCCAGTTCGCCTCTCTGTGCATAAGCAATATACTGCATGACATTAAGACTCTGGGTACAGGCTTTGGTACAGGCATTACAGCCGATACAGCTGTAAATCTCCGGATAAAGTTCCATCATCACCTGCTGGCCAGGCTTCAGATCATTGATATCATAAGTTCGTTTATCTGTCGGGAAGAAGGGAATACTTGCCACATACATTCCTTCCTGTACCTGTGTCTGACAGGCCAGACAGGTCTTCAGCTCATTCTTTCCCTTGATTCTGTAAATGGTTGCACAGGCACCGCAGAAACCGTGGCGGCAGCCGCATCCTCTCTTTAATGTATATCCGGCATATTCCATGGCAGTCATAATGGTCAGATCTGCAGGAACACTGTATTTCTTACCGAAGAAATAGACATTTACCATATTTTCCATTTTCGTCATCCTTTCTCTAGTACTCCGCAGGCATCTCATCCAGTTCATCACAGCGGAATACCGGACCGTCTTTGCACACGTATTTGGTTCCAATATTGCAGCGGCCGCATTTACCAACACCGCATTTCATCCGAAGCTCCAGTGTGGTGTAAACCTGGTCTCTTGAAAATCCAAGTTCTTCCAGTCCTGCAAGTACGAACTTGATCATAATAGGCGGCCCACATACAAGAGCTGTCTTGTCCGTATCAAATCCAATCTCTTTTAAATAGGTCGGAACAAACCCTACATGACCGTCCCAGCCTTCCTGCTCCCGGTCAATCGTCAGATACACATTAACATTCTCCGCTTTCATCCAGACTTTCTGTATTTCCTTTAACTGTACCAGATCATCTGCAGAACGGGATCCATATAAAATATCAACGGTTCCGTAATCTGCCCGGTTGTCCAGCACATAATTGATCACAGAACGAAGTGGTGCAAGTCCGATACCTCCGGCAATAAACAGCAGATTTTTACCTTTCAATTGATCCTCCACCGGAAAATGGTTTCCATAGGGTCCGCGGACGGTAATCTCATCGCCTACTTCCAGGCTGTGCAGCGTCTCTGTCAGGCTTCCGCATTTCTTGATACTAAACTCCTGATATTCTTTATTTGTCGGAGAGGAAGTAATAGAAAACATTCCCTCACTGACTCCTGGTACACACAACATGGCACACTGTCCAGGCATATGTTCAAATAATTTTCCACCCTCCGGAGCATTGACCCGGAACGTCTTTACATCCGGTGTCTCCTGGCGGATATCTGTGATCACTCCAACCTGAGGGATCAGCACATCTTCTGTATAATTTTTATGACAAGTACATTCGCTCATGCCTTTTCTCCCCCTTCTTTTTCAAATGCTTTGATCACTTTTACAATATTCAGGGCAGACGGACATTTCTCCACGCAACGGCCACAGCCAACACAGGAATACATGCCGTTATTATTTGCAGGGAAATACACCAGCTTATGCATAAAACGCTGACGAAATCTCTGCATCTGACTGGTACGATTATTGCCGTGTGCCATCATGGTGAAATCTGAATACATGCAGGAATCCCAGCAGCGGAACCGTTTTACCCCATGTCCCGTATCATAATCTTTGATATCATAGCACTGGCAGGTCGGGCATACAAAAGTGCAGGTACCACAAGCCAGACAAGGCTTATAAAGCTCCTCCCACAGCGGAGAGTCAAATCGTTTCTCTGTGGCATTTCCATCCCAGCCTTCCAGCGAAAGATGCGTATATGGAAGCTTTTCCACGATTTCGCGGATGTTATTCTTTTCCTGCTCAATCTTCTGTTCCTCTGATGCATCTGCTTCCGTGAGCAGCACTTTCACCTGTTTTGTGAGCAGCTCCCCTTTTTCCGTCAAAGCCTTCCAGTACAATTCTTCTCCGGCGAACCAGGCCGCCACATCTGCCGCCGGTTCTGCACAGTCAATACCAAATACCTTGCAAAAACAGCTTTCCTCCGGCTCGTGACAGGCAATTGCCACCATAGTTCCATGTTTTCTTCTCGCTGCATAGAAACTATCCACCGGATCTGCTAAAAATACTTGATCCAGTACCTTCACACCCTGTACATCACAAGCTCTCATGCCAAATACGGTAAATTTCTGCTCTTTTAACGCTTCCGGCTCTACTTTCAGCTTTCTGCCTTCCCGCTCACAGGTGTAGAGATTTTCACTCTGGGGGAAGAAAATATCTTTCGGAGACTTTACGCTTTTTAATGTATCTATATCTACCTCGGCATCCTCAGACCAAGGGCCAAAATTTACTTTTCCAGCGGTTTTCACCGGCACATACAGTTCCTGCTCTGCGGCAATGGCACGGAATAATGCCGTCAGATCTTCTTTTTTAATCTTGTACATCCATTATCCCCTTTCTCCCACAATGCTGGGTTCCACATCATCAAATGTATAGTTCGTCAGCGGGCCTTTGCTGTCGGTATCTTCACCGGCCTGGTATTCGCCGTAAAACTGATCAATATCTTTGATAAATTTCCGATTGAACAGGTGCAGCGGAATTCCCTGCGGACAGACACGGCTGCACTCTCCACAATCTGTACACCGGCCTGCTACATGGAAGGCACGGATAATGTGAAACATCTTTTCTTCAAAAGAATCACTGTTTGCTTTCTGAGCACTGTCAAATTTTGTGCTGTCAAACACACATTTTCTGCAGCTGCAGGCCGGGCAGACATTTCGGCATGCATTGCAGCGGATACATTTGCTCAGTTCTTTCTGGAAAAATGCAAATCTCTCTTCCGGGCTCATAGCCTCGATCATCTCTACCTCTGCAAAACGGTCTGCATCCTTGGTCTCTCTGGATTCACCGATCAGTTCATCGTAGATCTTGTGCTCTTTTCCCTTGCACACATAACAGCGGGATAACATGGCATCCTTATATTCTACTGTTTTCTCTCCATACAGGGTTTCAACCGTCAGTGTGTCTGCCTCATTTTCAATCTGGGCACCTTTGATATCTGTGATACCCTTGATGCCTGTCTCGCGGATCTTTTCGATATCAAGCTTACCTCTGCAGCCCACACCAATAATATATGCTTTTTCACGATCTACTCTGTGTTCTTTTATCAACTGGTTAAAACTATAGGTATCGCACGGCTTCAGGCAGACCAGTGTCTTTCCATCCAGTTTAGAAGCCTCGATCATATATTTACTTAAATTCGCTCCGCAGAATCCGTCGTATACAAACTCTTTCAGACTTTCTTCGGTCTCAAAATATGCCGGTTCCGGATTCCAGGGCATATCTCCGGCTTTCCAGCCAAGCACTCTTGCCACGGTTCCATCAGCAAGCAGCTCTTTTGCCCTCTTTATCAGTTCCTGCATCGTAAATCCTCCAATCTCACATTTCTGCCAAGAGATGTGATCTTCTCTACAAATTCATTCATAGTCTGTGAGAATTTTACACCCTCTGCTGCAGATACCCATTCTACACGGGTACGGCCATTTTCCACTCCGATGAAATCCAGCATGGAAAACAGTAATGTCATACGGCGTCTTGCATAGAAGTTACCAGTTGAATAATGACAGTCTCCTGGATGACAGCCGCACAGGATCACTCCGTCTGCTCCTTTTTCGAAAGCACGGAGAATAAACATCGGATTTACACGGCAGGAACAGGGAACGCGGATGATCTTCACATCTGCCGGATAGGAAAGTCTGCTGCTTCCTGCCAGATCAGCTCCTGCATAACTGCACCAGTTACAGCAGAAAGCAACGATCTTAGGTCTGAATGTTGTTTCGTTGTTTTCTATCGACATATTGCATCTACCTCCGCGATAATCTGTCTGTTGGAGAATCCCTTCAGATCCATGGCTCCGGACGGACATGCAACCGTACATGCACCACAGCCCTGACAAAGTGCTCCATTTACCACTGCCACTCTTCGGGTCTCACGGATACCATGATCGTTGACCTGATGATCCTCATAGGAAATAGCTCCATACGGGCATACATTGGCGCAGGTCGAACATCCATTACATAAGAGTTCATCGGACTGTGCCGTACACGGATTGGTGGTCAGTTTATCTTTCGCAAGCAATCCGATGACTTTGACTGCGGCGGCACCTGCCTGTGCGACGGTCTCCGGAATATCCTTTGGTCCCTGACACACACCGGACAGGAAGATTCCTGCGGTCGGTGACTCTACCGGACGAAGCTTGGCATGGGCTTCTGTCAGAAAATTATTGGTATCAATGCTGGCGGTCAGCATGGTTGCAATCTTTCTTACATCCCGATTTGGTTCTATGGCAGCTGCCAGAACGACCATATCAGCTTCTTTTTTGATCTGCTTATTGTCCAGAAGGTCCACGCCCTGCACCAGAAGCTTTCCATCCGGCTGCGGAATTACTTTTCCTACCTGTCCTTTGATATAATTCACACCATACTGCTCTACCGCTCTCCTGTAGAACTCATCAAAATTCTTACCAGGTGTACGTACATCAATGTAAAATACCGTCACATTGACATCCGGATATTTATCACGGATCAGCATGGCATGCTTAGCGGTATACATACAACAGATCTTGGAGCAGTAGCTCTTTCCTCTGTCGTCTGCACAACGGCTTCCAACACACTGGATGAATACCATCTCTTTCGGTGCCTTTCCGTCAGACAAACGTTCCAGATGTCCTTTGGTCGGTCCTGCCGCATTCATAATACGCTCCAGTTCCAGAGAGGTGATAACGTCTTTACTCTGGCTGTATGCATATTCATCATAATTGTCAAGCTTGATCACATCAAAACCGGTAGCAACTACAATTGCGCCGTATTTCTGCGTAATGATCTCATCCTGCTGGTCATAGTCAATGGCTCCGGCCTGACATACTTTTGAACAGACACCACATTTTCCGGTTTTAAATTTGATACAGTTTTCACGATCAATGACCGGCACATTAGGGATTGCCTGTGCAAATGGAGTGTAGATCGCTGTACGGTTTCCCAGACCTCTGTTAAATTCACTCGGGATCTTCTTGGACGGACACTTTTCCTGACAGACACCACATCCGGTACACTTGTCCATATCCACGCTTCTTGCTTTTTTACGGATATCTACTGTAAAATCACCAACAAATCCACTGACTTTTTCTACTTCACTATATGTATAGATCGTGATCTTTTCATTGGATGCTGCATCTACCATCTTCGGAGTGAGAATACATGCAGAACAGTCCAGTGTCGGGAATGTCTTGTCAAGCTGTGACATTCTTCCTCCGATACTCGGTGTCTTCTCCACAATATCCACCTCATAACCTGCATCTGCAATGTCAAGGGCTGTCTGGATACCGGCGATACCGCCACCAATGACCAGCGCTCTCTTGGTCACCTGGCTTTCACCCGGTGTCAGTGGTGCATTCAAATTGACTTTTGCAATGGCAGCACGCGCCAGGATCACTGCCTTCTTGGTTGCCTCTTCCATGTCCTTATGGATCCAGGAACAATGCTCTCGAATGTTGGCAATCTCTACCATATACGGGTTTAAGCCCGCTTTCTTTGCTGCATTTCTGAAAGTAGTCTCATGCATACGGGGTGAGCAGGAACAGACCACCATACCCGTCAGATTTTTTTCCTTAATCGCTGCTGCAATCTTTGCCTGACCAGCTTCAGAACACATATACTGATAGTCCTCTGCATGAACCACTCCCGGCTCCTGAAGCACCATCTCTACCACTTTTTTCACATCTACCGTTGCAGCGATATTACTGCCACAATGACAGACAAATACTCCGATTCTCTGCATCGGGTCACCTCCTGTATCTTCTGAATGCACTGACCAGAAGCTGCTGCGGCAGTTCTTCATCCAGCAATTCCGGAATCTCATCTGCAGTCAGATAATTCTGTCCACGCTGACGAACCACCAACTGTCTTGCCGCATCAATCAGCTTTCCAGGTTTCACATCTCTTGGACAACGCTCCACACACGCAAAACAGGAAAGACATTTCCACAGAGATTCAGACTGTACCAATGCTTCAATATTTTCATTCTGCACATAGGACACAAACTGATGCGGTTTGATATCCATCTCGTCAAATGCCGGGCAGGATGCTGAACATTTTCCGCATTTCATACACTTCAGCGGATTCACACCACTGATTTCCTTGATCTTTTCAGCCTGTGAGCTCACTGTATTCATGCGTTGTCCACCTCCTCTTTCACACCTAATGCCTCTGCCAGAAGCTCAGTAAAATAATAAACAGGAAGATTGCCCACTGTATTCTTTTTCAAATTGTACATACACAGCGGACAGGCGGTGATCAGCATATCTGCACCGAAACCATCTGCACTTTCCACAATCTTATTGCACATATTCTTTGCCATCTCTTTTTCTTTCAGTGAGATATAGCCACCACAGCACTCGTTCCGATAAGGATAGATGACCGGCTCCGCTCCAATAGCCCGAATAAAATCTTCCATAATCTTCGGATTTTCCGGGTTATCAAACTCCAATATTTTTCCTGGCCGGAGCAGAAGACATCCATAATAGGCACCTACTTTCTTTCCGGTCAGCGGATGGGTCACTTTTTCTTTGATTCCATCAAATCCGACCCTGTCACGAAGTACCTCAAGATAATGCAGCACATTCGTTTCTCCCAAATAGGGCTCCTCCAGCTTCAGATAGTTGTTCGCTCTGGTGCAAATATCTTCCACATGTTTCATATCATCATTGACTCTTTTTAAGACATGATGACAGGCGGAACAGACAGTGATCAACTCCTGTCCTTTTTCTTTGGCTGACTGAAGTGCCCGGATAGATGCCAGTTTAGTGGCGATCTCATCACTTCCCAGCGGATATACTCCGCCGCAGCACTGCCAGTCCTCGATCTCTTCCAGCTCAAATCCAAGTGCCTTTGCAGAGGCCCTCGCATAAGCGTCAAGATCTCTGGCTTTATTCTTTAATGTACAGCCAGGATAATAACTGTATTTCATAGCCTGATGATCCTTTCTATTTCCTTAAAACTTTTTACAGGTCAATCTGTGCAATTACTGCTTTCAGTGCATCTGCACTGGCTTTCAGTTTTTCTGTTTCCCCTTTGTTCATTCTCATAGGAAGCTTACCACTGATACCTTCCGGACCAACCAGAGTCAATGTACTTAAGCAGACATCCTCTATGCCATATTCTCCGTGCATCATAGAAGATACTGTTACAACAGATTCAGAAGAAGCCATTAATGTTTTGCACAGCTGACATACCGATCTCGATACAGCGTAAAAAGTTGCACCTTTTTTTGCAATTACTACTCCACCGGATTTACGGACATATTCAATCATTGCATCTTTATTAATCGGTTTTACGTCTTTTCCCATCCGCTGTGCTGCTTCCACATATTCATCTACATGTACACCGGATACATAAGCTCCTGTCCACGGAATGAAAGAAGTATCTCCATGCTCTCCAAACACATATGCATGAATATTTTTTTGTGCTACCTGAAGCTGCTCTGATAATCCACAGCGAAGTCTTGCTGTATCCAGAATCGTACCAGAACCGATGATCTGACGCTCAGGCAAACCGGAAATCTTCGTGAATACATAAGTCATGATATCTACCGGGTTGCTCACAATCACATACAGTGCATTCGGCGCCTCTTTTACGATCTGCGGTGTAATGCTCTTCAGAATGTTCACATTGGTCTGGGCCAGATCAATACGGGTCTGACCCGGTTTTCTCGCAATTCCAGAAGTAATAATTACGATATCAGAATCTTTTGCATCTGGGTAATCACCCGCTATGATAGATATGGACTCTCTGAAACAGGTGCCCTGTTCAATATCCATCACTTCCCCTTCTGCTTTGTCTTTGTTAATATCAATCATTACAATTTCTGACGCAAGTTCCTCCTGCGATAAAGAGTATGCAATGGTAGAACCAACACTTCCTGCTCCAATGATAGTAATTTTTCTGCTCATGTAGTCTCCTTTCACTTCGGAAAACATTTTTGTTTGTTATTCTTTTAACAAGCATGCTCAAAAAAAAGTTCGCCGCGTCCGGCTCACTTTATTTAAAATATCATAATGTGAAATTTTTATCAATAAGTTTTTTCATTTCTCTATATTCCTATTTGTTATGTTCTGTACAAAAAATCCCATTTGAATTGAAATTCAGATGGGATTAACTTCTCTTTATCGATTTTCTATCTGCCAGTCAATAGGCGTAAGTCCATTTGCTTTTAAGAATTCATTTGCTTTGCTGAAGTGCTTACATCCGAAAAATCCACGGTAAGCAGATAATGGGCTTGGATGTGGTGCCTCCAGAATCAGATGTTTCGGGTTATTGAGCATAGATTTTTTCATCTGTGCCGGTCGTCCCCAAAGCATGAAAACCATAGGTCTGTCCTGATCATTCAACACCCGGATTGCGGCATCCGTAAATTCTTCCCATCCGATTCCTCTGTGGGAATTTGCCTGATGAGCACGCACAGTCAGTACAGTATTCAGCAACATCACGCCTTCTCTTGCCCATTTTTCCAGATAGCCATTATTGGGAATATAGCATCCACAGTCATCTTGTAATTCCTTGTAAATATTAACCAGCGAAGGCGGAATCTCCACATCCGGCTTTACAGAAAAGCAAAGTCCATGGGCCTGTCCATTTCCATGATATGGATCCTGCCCAAGAATCACAACCTTCACATCTTTCAATGGTGTAAACGCAAATGCATTGAAAATATCATCTGCGGGCGGAAAGATTTGATGAGTGCTATACTCCTCCTTCACAGTCTTATATAGTTTCGCATAGTATGGCTTTTTAAATTCCGGGCTCAGCGGTTCCAGCCAGTCATTAGATATGGCAGACATATTTTTCCTCCAGATTCTTGTAACTATTTTATAAACGTACCGGAAGTCCAGCATCCTGTAAATATTCTTTCACCTGACGGATTTCCAGTTCTTTATAGTGGAACAGAGATGCGGCCAGCGCTGCATCTGCCTTTCCATCGGTCAAAGCTTCCTTAAAATGCTCCAACGTACCTGCTCCGCCCGATGCAATCACCGGCACCGGCACATTTTCTGCAATGGTTCGAGTTAATTCAATATCGTATCCTGCTTTCGTTCCATCACAGTCCATACTGGTCAACAGAATCTCTCCGGCTCCCAGTTCACAGACTTTCATGGCCCACTCTACAGCGTCGATTTCAACATCCACTCTGCCGCCATTTTTGTATATATTCCATCCGCTTCCGTCTTCTCTTCTCTTGGCATCAATCGCCACAACAACACACTGACTTCCAAATTTATCTGCAGCTTCACTGATTAATTCCGGTCTTGCAATCGCTGCGGAATTAACAGAAATCTTATCTGCTCCCTCTCTTAACAGTGCCCGAAAATCCTCAACAGTGCGGATACCGCCGCCTACCGTAAAAGGAATAAATACATTTTCAGCTACTCGGCGAACCATATCTACTACCGTATTTCTATGATCAGAAGAAGCCGTAATATCCAGAAAAACCACTTCATCTGCTCCGGCTTTATCATAAGCCGCCGCAACTGCCACTGGATCTCCGGCATCTCTCAAATTAACGAAATTCACGCCCTTTACTACACGTCCGTTATTTACATCCAGACAGGGAATAATTCTCTTTGTTAACATGGGGCATTCCTCCTATGAAAGCTCTGCGAAATTTTTCAGTATCTGAAGTCCAAGATCACCACTCTTTTCCGGATGGAACTGACAAGCAAATACATTGTCCTTTTCCACGGATGCATGAATATTAACACTATACTCCGTTGTTGCCTTTACGGTCTCCTCTTCTCCGGCTTTCAGATAGTAAGAATGTACAAAATAAACATACGGATTTTGTTCAATTCCACGAAACAGTCTGCCGTCATTCTGTAAATGAAGGGAATTCCAACCCATATGCGGGATTTTTAAATCTTTCTGCTCTGGGATTTTTAAAATCTTTCCTTTCAGAATACCGAGTCCCTCCACGCCAGGAGTCTCTTCACTGGACTCATACAGAAGCTGCAGTCCCAGACAGATTCCAAGAAATGGCTTTTTTTCCGCTACCACGTCCTTGATAACCTCTACCAGATTATACTCCCGAAGATGTGCCATGGCATCGCCAAAAGATCCAACTCCGGGCAGAATCACCTTATCTGCATTCATAATCCGCTCCCGGTCTCTGGTAATCCATACTTCCTGTCCGAGTTTTGCCATTGCCTTTTCCACACTTCGGATATTTCCCGCGTCGTAGTCAATAATCGCAATCATCGTGTGTCCTCCTCATCTGTCATTTTATTTTACAAATAATGCTACTGGATCTTCTTTTACTGTCTCTCCGCGATCTGCAATCTCCGCAGAAAGCTGTGGAAATTTTTCACTGACACGGATATAACGTGCTTTCTTGTTAAAATAGACCGTCTTTTCAAACGGAAATCGAATCAGGTTCGGATGTGCAAAACCGACTCCCAGTTCCAGTACACACAGTTTCTGATTTAATGTAAAAGAAAGCCAATGCAGATACTGATCCCAGCTTTCCTGGTTATCCGGTTCTTCCACTGGTGCTGTGATTTGGTCTTTCTGAAGTCCTGCTTTCTCCAAGCCTTCCCGGTCTTTCAGGGTTACAATAAAATAGTCTTTATTTTTCAAAAGTTCTGCCAGCTCTTTATAAAAACCGCTCAGTTCTCCTGTCAGTTCCTCGCCAAGTCCAACCAATACCAGACTGGCATCTTTTATTTCTTCTTTAATCTTTTCGTATGTCACGATCCCATTTGTCTCCTGTAAATACATTTATTTTTAAGTATAACACGTACAGACTTGCTTGACCACTTGATTTTACGCAAAAAAAGAGTCCCGGGAACTATGTTCTCGAAACTCTTTACACTCTTACAATTTAATTAAGCAGATCTGAACGGATATAACCTGTTGCAGAGTTTCCGTTATAGGTAAAAGAAATCTTACTCCATTTCTTTCCATCTGCACCTGTATTTTCCGATACAACGCTTACCTGCGTTCCGGACGGAAGTTTTGCCGCAATGCCAGAAGTTGTTGTTGCCGCTGTTCTGACATTTGCCACACCTGGACGCACCTTCATAGTCTTTCCAGAATTCTGTGCGTTATTATTTGATGTCTGTGAAGTTGAAGTCTGGTCAGAGGAAGTCTTACTCTTGGACAATGTATCTGAATGAACATATCCGTGAACTCTTTCACCGTTCATTTCAAAAGAGATCTTCGTCCACTGTTTTCCGTCATCGCCTTTTTTCTCTTTTTTGTACTTAACTTTGTCTCCCTGCAAAAGATTGCCGACTATATTGGCAGAATCTGAAGCTGTATTCCGTACTCTGACAGCGGACACGCTGATATAACGATATTCGTCATCAGATGTATTTGTATTACTGTTTCCAGCTGCTGAACTGTCTTTCGTCAAATACTGGGCACTTACATATCCCTGATATTTCGTTTCATTGATAGTAAAAGAAATCTTGATCCAGTTTTTTCCATCATCACCCTTTTTCTCCTTGATGTAAGTTCCCTTATCTCCCTGCAGAAGATTTGCAACTACGGTTTCAGAAGTAGATGGCTGTCTGCGCACGCGAACTGCACTGGCAGTCACATAAAGCGTATCTCCATCTTTATAGGAAGCGGAAGAAGCACTGTTATTCGCTGTATTATCTGTCACTGTTCCTGCCGGCTGTTCCTTCGTCAAAAGATCAGAACGAATATACCCCTGTACTTTTTCTCCTTTAAAAATGCAGGAAACTTTAATCCACTCTTTCCCATCATCACCAGTCTTTGATTTCTTCGGTGATACTTCACTTCCTTTGGTCAGACCTGCCACCACTTCTCCATTGAGGGATGCACGGTCTCTCACCCGTACGGAAGATCCTTTTACATATAATTTATCTGCATCTGCCAGATTGGATGTACTGCTGCTGGAAGATGAACTTGCCGTATCTCCAGATGCAGTTACCAGATCTGCACGAACATAACCTTTCTTACTCACCCCTTTGGAAGTGCAGCTGATCTCATACCATTTCATTCCATCCGTACCTTTGGTGTCTGACTGGATCGTTACTTTATCTCCCTTTGACAGTTTACATACGATTGATGAAGAGGTGGAAGCCTTTTCTCTCACATTTAGCGCACGATTCTTCACTGTCCCTGTTCCAGCAGCCGCACTCTGAAATACCGGCAATATCAACAGCATGCAGCAAAGTCCCAGCACCGCAAATCCTCTCATTATTTTTTTTCCCATAACGTTTCCCTCCGTTAGCTTTCTATCAGTACTCTAAGGATAGAACATATCTTCGATTCGGGCAAGCATTTTTCGAAAAATTAAGAAATATTCAGAAATACAAAAGCAAAAAAAAAAATCATCACTTTCGTGATGATCTCTTACGTTTGTGCCTTCAAAACTGCATACAGTCAATACTTTTTTCTTTCCAAAACCTTTACCCTAAACCTCTTGGTTAAGCCCTCGACCTATTAGTAACAGTCAGCTTCACGCATT
>NZ_JAJEPS010000019.1:0-45989 GCF_020686965.1 Hominiventricola filiformis
AAAGAATTTTCGAAGATCTTTAAAGCACTATTTAATTATCAAGGTTCATTGTTTATCTCGTTGCCTCAGCAGCAACTCCTGATATATTATCACATTCGCATTCGCTTGTCAACAACTTTTTTAACTTTTTTCAAGTTCAGTTTATTGTTTTCAAACTCTCAGTTCATGTATACCAGCCGTTCTCACAGCCAGCTCGATTATATTATCACCTGGTACAATAAATGTCAACTGCTTTTTTTATTTTTTTGAAAATACTTTTCTACGGGTGCAGAACCAGTACAATTCCAATGAGCAGAATCGGGTTGTTCTCATAGATCAGATTCAGTACCATGCTCCCATGTACAAACTCATAGATCTGGCTTCCCCACGGTGTCATACTGAACACTGCCACCACCAGCATCAGAAGCCAAAGTACCAGCAGCTGCTGAAGCAGTCCAAAAGCTGCTCCTGCAATACGGTTCAGGAAACTGATTCCTGGAACCCTGCTCACAAATTCCAAAGAAAAGATCAGCGTCTTCAGGAGGAGTTTTACTGTCAGATAGGTAACTACCACCGAAAGAACTCTGGACGCCATCACATACATATATTTTTCCGCCTCGTCTCCAAATCCGCTTAAGACGAGCAGTCTGTAGATATCACTGTCCGTTCCCAGTACATTCTCCAGAGAAAACGCTGCGGGAAGTATCCCCCGGAAAAATTCGGCCACATAAGGAGACGCCATATATACCAGCACCAGTGTCAGAATAGAGATTCCAAACAAAATTCCTTTCTTTACAAATCCTTTTCTGTAACCGTCAATAATCCCATATCCCAGAAACACAATCCCCAGGATATCGGCTGCATTTATTCCTTCCATTTCCTGTTATCACTCCTATTTCAGATGGATCTGATCCGTTCTGGACGCATGCATAACCATATACCGGATATTTCCGGAAATAGAATAGATATTGGAAATAGATTCATCAAATGTCCCTTCAAAGAACACATTTCCCGAACGATTTACCATCATGCAGTCAAAGTCATTATAAATAAGCAGATTTTCCCCCGAGAATTTCAGCATACTGTAATCAAGATCGAACTCCAGCGTGTATTCTGTATTTCCCTTGTTGTCATAGACACGCAGTTCATGTGCTTTTTCCGTTCCTTCCACAACAATACCAAGCGCATTATCTGACCAGAAGACACTCTCTATCTCCTGTTCCGTTGGAATCTCTGCAATTTTCTCCGGAATCTGTGTTCCATTATAGAGCAGAATTCCACCAGTCCCCACCGCATAGCAGTGTGTACTGTCCAGATACCGGACACTTGGAATGATCTCTCCGCTGATAATCTCCGATGCCACAAGGTTATCGGATACATTTTCCCCGACCGAGCCGAAGTTATAAAAGGCAAGGCAGCTGTTAACACTTCCATCATTCACCTGCAGAAAAGAAACCGCAAGTTTTGTCGCATCTGAACTCAGCGACATTCCCATGGGATATCCGGTATCCTGCAGCTCAAATTTTGCTTCCACCAGCTGTTCACCACTTTTATCATACACATACAGACGGGTTACATTGTCATCATCCACCAGCACTGCCAGCACTCCCTGGGATGACACTTCAATATTCCTGATCGGAAGCGAGGTCTGAATCTTTCCCTGCAGTCCGGTACTGTCAAATACCATCGCCTCTGTCCCGTTTTTTTCTGCAATTGCCACACTTTTTCCACGGACAGACACAATAGGATTCTGCATATTATAAGTCTGGCTCCAGACTGTTTTATTCTGGTTATCCACGCAGGAAATACCATCCGAACCATATTTCAGCACATAATTCTGAAATTCCGCATACTGTGTATTCATGGTATCTGAACGCTCATAGCTGAGCACCACTTCGTAGCCTGAAAACACTCTGTGTGTCAGATACGATCGGATGCCCAGTGCACCGATCACTATAATCGCAAAAACACCTGCCCATAAACCTGTGATTCTGAGCCGGTGTCCGCGAAGATTCTTTCTGTATTCGTCCATATCGCCGTCAACGGCGCTGTTTTTCTTCAGAAGCTGTATTGCCATCGTTTTTTTCTCTCTCCGGAAACCATTGTTTCCAGTAGTATACCATCTTCTGTCAAGGAAGTACAATGGTTTGTCCCGCATAAATTTTGTCTCCGTCTTCCAGTCCGTTGGCATCACAGATTTCCCTGACCATTGTGTCTGTCCCATACCGCTGTCTGCTGATTCTGCTGAGCGTATCACCTGTTTTCACGGTATACTGTTCCGGCTGCTGCACTGTCTGTGACAAAACTTCCTGAACCGGTTCCTCGACCGTACCGGTATCCGGAGATTCTTCTGGCAGTGTCTCCGGCTCGTCCGACTGCCCGGATGAGGATTCTTCCGCTAAATCCTGCTCTGCTGCATCCTTCTCATCCATATTATCAATAGCCTCCTGGTTTTCCTCTTCTACAGCCGTTGCCAGTTCAGTATCCCCCTCTGTATGATCCAGATTTTCCGAGATCCTGTAAATCTCATTTTCCATATTGGACATACGATCATAATTATTGACAAGGGTAACTCCGATCACAAGAATCACCATCGCCAGAAAGACACATGCCGTACCAAGAAATGTCATGGCTTTTTTCTGCGCATGATGTTCCCGTTTCTCCTGCATGACACTTCGAAAACGAAGCGCGGCACGATCCTCCAGAATTCCCTCTGGTTCAATTCCCATTCCTTTTTTCTGTCCGCTCATATACGCCTGCATTGCTTCATTTTTTTCATAATAGATATAATAGCCATTCAAAGGCGCAAGCCCGAATTCACTTTTTCCATAAAAAACTTCTTCATTTTCCAACGCATCCATCTGCAGAAATACATACTGATCTCCGGAAAAATGCCGCCCATGAATCACCTTAACTTCTTCTGTCAGCGCCAGCGGAAAGCCCGGATTAGATAAATACCACCCAACCACTTCCATTCCTTCAAACCAGTTCTGAAGCACTTCAAATATATCTCTCCACTGCTCATTTCCAAACCAGCACTTCCGTTCCTGTCCCATATCCACTTCAAATGCCCCCTGGATATAAAGCACTTCTGTTTCCGGATATCCCACAAGAATTGCTGTCTTCATGCAGGTCAGATCATCTTCCGCCAGCTGCCGAAGATATGTATAGACATAATCCTCTATCAGTATTTTTCTTCCTGCTCCAGGTTCTCCTATCTGCCGTATATTCTTCGGAAATGTTTTCATGTTTACCCTCCATCCTGCCTAATGGTAGCACGAAAGTTTCTGCTCTTTTGCCGAAACAGATACGTTTTTTTTCTATTTTATCGACAAAAAAAGACGCCGAAGCGTCTTTCTTATCTTATTATCGAAATTTGTAAATAGCAGATGCATGATAATGCTGTCCGGCATCAAATACCGGCTGCGGAAATTCCGGATGATGTATACTATCCGGAAAATACTGCATCTCCAGACAAAGCGCCTGACGGTTTCCGTAAGATACTCCATCTTTTCCCTTCTGCGGGGTAATAAAGTTTCCTGCATAAAACTGCACTCCCGGAAGATCCGTATACGCATCCATCACAATTCCGGAAGCATCATCCTCCACCTGTGCCACCTTTTCCAGATTTCCATGATTTTGCAGTACCCAGTTATGGTCATAACCACCTGTCAAAGTCAGCTGTCCAAAATCTGCATCAATTTCATCACCTACACGTTTTCCAGAACGGAGATCCATGGGAGTCCCCTCTACCTGCAGAATTCTGCCCGTCGGAATTGATCCGGCTCCGAGTTCTGTAAACGCATCTGCCTGAATCATCACCCGCTCATCACAGATAGATCCGCTGTCATGTCCATTCAGATTAAAATAACTGTGGTTTGTCACATTGATCACAGTCTTCTTATCGCTGACTCCATCATAATCAATGCGGATGGCATTATCTTCCTGCAGTGTATAGGTCACTTTTATGTCAAGATTTCCCGGGAACCCGTTTTCCCCATCTGGACTATGATAAGAAAATCTCACTGCATTTTCTTCTTCCAACAGTTCTGCATTCCAGACCGCTTTGTGAAATCCATGATCAAAATCTGTATGAAGATTATTGCCATTCTCATTTGCCGCCAGATGAACGATTGTCCCATCCAGTTCAAATTCCGCGCCGCCGATCCGGTTTGCATTCCGCCCGATAGTGGAACCGAAAAAGCAGTCATTCCCTTCGTATCCTGCTACCGAATCAAAGCCGAGTACCACATCTCGAACCCCGCCTTTTTTATCCGGAACTATCAGCTGTACCAGAATAGCCCCGAAATTGGACACTGCTGCCTTCATCCCATTTTTATTACTAATAGTATACAGAAATGTCTCTTTTCCGTCTTTTGTAACCCCGAAACTTTTTTTTGAAATACTCACCGTTTTCCCCTCCTTACAGTTCCACGCGGCCTTCCAGTGCACGGAGCAATGTTACCTCATCAATGTACTCCAGGTCTCCTCCTACAGGAACTCCACTGGCAATTCTGCTCACCTTGATTCCGGTCGGCTTCACCAGTTTGCTGATATACATGGCTGTTGTTTCCCCTTCCAGACTGGAATTTGTGGCAATGATCACCTCATCCACATCTTTTTCCAGTCTGTGCATCAGTTCTTTCAGCCGGATATCGGACGGACCGATTCCCAGCATGGGCGAGATTGCCCCGTGAAGCACATGATAAACACCTTCATATTTTCCCGTCTTTTCATAGGCACTCATATCCCGTGGATTTTCCACTACCATAATCACTTTATGATTCCGGTTGGGATTTGCGCAGATCGGACAGAGTTCCTGATCCGTCAGGGTCAGGCATTCTTTGCAGTAACGGATTGTTTTTCTGGCACTGACCATGGTTTCTGCCAGTTTTTCTACCCGCTCCTGCGGCATATCAATAATATGAAACGCCAGCCGCTGTGCGGTCTTGGCACCTATTCCAGGCAAAGAAGACAGCTGTTCCACCAGCTGTCCAATCTGATTACTGTAATACTCCATTAGAACGGCATTCCTCCGCCCAATCCTCCGGTCAGTTTCGCCATATTCGCTGCGGATGCTTCTTCTGCTTTTCTGAGCGCCTCATTGGTTGCTGCCATAATAAGGTCTTCCAGCATCTCCACATCGTCCGGATCAACTGCTTCCGGATCCAGTTTGACTTTAGTCACTTCTTTTTTACCGGTCACCGTCACTTCTACTGCTCCGCCGCCTGCTGCCGCTGTAAATTCCGCGCTCTCCAGTTCTTTTGCGCTCTCCTCCATCTGACGCTGCATGCGCTGTGCCTGCTTCATCAGATTACTCATATTGCCCGGCATTCCTCCACCCGGGAATCCTCCTCTTCTTGCCATATTAAAAATCCTCCTATTCTGAATCTACTTCTATTTCCATATCTATAAACCCCGACAGATCTGCCACCGGCTCCTGCGGTCTCGGATCTGTATGAGGAGTATGAACCTGTACCTTCATCTGCACATGAAGTTCTTTCTCTATCATACGCTGCAGATCTTCTGAAAGCGCCTGCTCGTCTACCGGCAGTTCTCTGCCGAGAATCACCTGTATTCCGGCGCCTTCCGGCAGTTCTCTCACCACCGCATCCTTCAGCTGCTGACTCTGCATGCCTCCCATTTTTCTTCGAAGCTCCTGAAATCTGTTTATAAACAGCTGAACATCTTCTGACATTGCTTCTCTCGGAAGCTTTTCCCGCTGAGCAGCCGGCATTTTCTGCGCTAAAGAATCTGTTCCGGCTGCTGCAGGCGTACATACTGCCCCCTGCTCCAATTTCTGCTCGATCTGAGAAATTCTCTGCAGCAGAGAATCGTAGTTTTTCTCCATGGAAGGCCTGCACAGTTTGATCAGTGCAATCTCCACCAGCACACGTTTCTGCGTTGCATACCGAAGCTGCCCTGACAGTTCGGAAAATACACGAATATACCTCATCAGCGTCTCTGGGTCCGTCATGGCAGCCTCTTCCTGCATCCGTATCAGATTTTCCGCTGACACATCCAACATCTCCGCCATATGATCATCGGTACTGAGCATCAGAAGATTTCTCAAATACCAGATAAAATCTACCGTAAACTGGGAGAGTTCTCGTCCCTGTAAAATAATCTTTTCCACTTCCTGGATTACATCCGTGACTTCCTGTCTGCAAATCTTACGAAACAGACTACTGAACACATCGATATCCACGGCACCCAGGACTTCCAAGACATGCTCATAAGTAAGCTTCTGCCCCAGATAGAATGCAATACACTGATCCAGAAGACTCAATGCATCACGCATGGAACCATCCGCTGCCTTGGCAATATACGTCAGTGCCCGGTCTTCCACCTCTACTTTTTCTGTATCCATCAGTTCCCGGAGTCTGGCGGCAATCGTCTCAGTCGTAATTCTCCGGAAATCATATCTCTGACAGCGGGACAGAATCGTCACAGGAATCTTGTGCGCCTCCGTCGTTGCCAGAATGAAGATCACATAGGAAGGTGGTTCTTCCAGTGTCTTCAGAAGTGCATTGAATGCCCCGATGGAAAGCATGTGCACCTCATCAATAATATAAACTTTATATTTTCCTTCTGTCGGTGAATATGCCACTTCATCACGAATCTCACGGATATTATCCACACCATTGTTGGATGCAGCATCAATCTCAATCACATTCATGGATGCACCCGACGCAATAGCACGGCACATGGCACATTCCCCGCAGGGATTTCCGTCCACCGGATGTTCACAGTTCACTGCGCGGGCAAAGATCTTTGCAACGGTTGTCTTACCGGTACCTCTGGTACCACAGAAAAGATAGGCATGTCCGATTCTATCTGCCTCGATCTGGTTTTTCAACGTTGTTACAATATGATCCTGTCCTTTTACATCCGAAAATTCAGATGGACGGAATTTTCTGTATAATGCGGTATAAGACATCTTAATCTCCGAAACTGATGCCGATCATCTTGGCCTCTTCAATGATTCCTGAATTCGGGTCTACCATCTTAAGCTTTCCTGCCACTTCACCTAATGGCACTTTACATGTCTCCCCATTTACAATACCGACCATATATCCGTACTCCTCATCCACAATCAGTTTTGCGGCACGGGCTCCCAGCCGGGTAGAAAGTACACGGTCATACGGAACCGGCGAACCGCCTCTCTGTGTATGCCCCGGAACCGTTACTCTGACGTCTGCACCAATCTGCTCTTTGATCTGATCTGCCAGTTCATAAGATACGGATGGGTACTGATAGTTGGCCATCTTATTTTTATATTCCTTCTTGGAAAGTGCTGCATCTTCTTTAGAAATGGCACCCTCTGCAACGGCGAGAATTGTGAAGCCTTTTTTCGCCTTATTCCGCTTCTCAATTGCCTCACATACTTTATTGATATCGTACGGAATCTCCGGAATGAGAACGATATCTGCACCGCCCGCAATTCCGGCATGAAGCGTCAGCCAGCCTACTTTGTGACCCATGACTTCCACGATGAATACACGTCCATGGGAAGCTGCCGTTGTATGGATGCAGTCAATACACTCCGTTGCAATATCTACTGCACTCTGAAAACCAAAGGTCATATCTGTCCCCCAGATATCATTATCAATTGTCTTCGGAAGATGAATGACATTCAGACCTTCTTCGCTGAGCAAATTAGCTGTTTTCTGCGTTCCATTTCCACCAAGAATTACCAGGCAGTCCAGGTCCAGTCTCTTATAATTCTGTTTCATGGCTGCTACCTTATCAAGCCCGTTCTCATCTGGCGTTCTCATTGTCTTAAATGACTGTCTGGAACTTCCGAGAATCGTTCCTCCTCTTGTAAGAATTCCAGAGAAATCCCGTCCTGTCATCAGACGGTATTCATTATAAATCAGTCCCTTATATCCCTCTTCAAATCCATAAATCTCGACGTCTCCGCCCAACTCGTTATACAGTCCTTTTGCCACGCCACGCATGGTTGCATTCAACGCCTGACAGTCTCCGCCGCTCGTCAAAAGACCAACTCTCTTCATAGTCTGTTCTCCTTTATTCTTTGGATTTATTCTGATTATACCCTACGAAAAGACTTTTCACAAGAAATGCATAACAAAAAAAACTTCCCAGTTGCCTGAGAAGCCCTCTTTATCTTTTTAAATCCGTGCATCCTGCTTTGAACTGCCGACCGGTACGTTACCTGTACAGTTAACTCAGCCCAGGCACCCCTGCGGCACACAGAAGATCCCGCTTAGTGCTGCTTTGTTCCCAACCTGACACGGTTCACAGGTTCCTGTTGCGCAGGACCCGGACATCAATGCCACTTATACAGGGCAGCTTCCGACCAAACAGCCCGGGGCAGGATATCACCCCCACTAAGGCGGATTGTAGGTACAGGGCACCGCCATCTCCCCGGCTGCACGGAAAGTTTATGACAATATTCAGCTGCATCTTCAAAGATGCTTGTTCAGTATAGCCGTTTTTTATCGGTTTGTCAATTCATTTGCCTTTTTCTTCTGCCGAAGCTCCCGAAAAAAGCTGACCAGAAGTTCTGAACATTCTTCTTTTAGAACGCCCTCTTCCAGCTCTACCTGATGATTGAATGCAGGCACATGCAGAAGGTCCAGAACCGAACCGGCACATCCAGCTTTTGGATTCCGGCTTCCGATCACGACTTTGGGAATCCGTGCCTGCACAATAGCACCCGCACACATCTGACACGGTTCCAGTGTAATGTACATTACACAGTCTTCGAGCCGCCAGTCACCTACCACGCGGCTGGCTTTCCTTATAGCCTGCAATTCCGCATGGGCCAGCGTATTGAGATCTGTATTCCTTCTATTGTATCCACGGGCTATGATTTTTCCATCCCTCACAATCACGCATCCAATGGGGACTTCATTCAGCTTCCCGGCTTTTCTGGCCTGCCGGATCGCTTCCTTCATATACCGTTCCTCTTCTGTCAGCTTCATCCACGCTGCTCCTCTCACACTTTCCAAACCACGGGCATCGGATACATTTCTCCCCGCCCTTCGGATAGATCACAAAACGGCTGATATCCACCGGATAATCATCCCATTCTGCCACGTATTCTTTTCCTCCCGGTCTCTGAATCCAGACTCCCTCTGTCTGTCCGAAACGGATTCCTTTCCCCTGGATGTCATCTGAAGAAAAAGTCCCCTGCCATTCCAGTGCCCCGTTTCGATTTTTCAGCGCTCCCAAATAGATACCCACCAGCTGCTGCCTGTGTCGAAAATAAAGATACACTTTCCCGGGATCTTCTCCTGAGCGGCTATAGCATCTCAGATGTACTGCCAGCCGGCAGATCCCCCCACGGTCTTCTGCTTTCACAAAACCTGCATTTCCAAGTTTTTCTCCGCCTTCATACGCATACAGATATGCAATCTTTCTTCGATAATCCTGCATAAAATCTCCTCCCGTCCCTAGGCTTATTTTATGCAGACATGCCTCTATTTATGACTGAGCACACGATCCGTAAATTCTGCAAACTGGGCAAGACTTAACGCTTCCCCTCTCACAGTTGCGGACAATCCCATTTCTTCCAACACCGCCGCTACCATATCTTTATCAATTCCAAGTTTCGGATCATGGCTGATGCTGTTCTGGAGCGTTTTTCTTCTCTGATTGAATGACGCACGGATAATCCCGAACATGAGCGATTCATCCTTCACTTTCACTGCAGGATCTTTGTGTACATCCAGACGGATCACCGCAGATCCTACATTGGGCCGAGGCATAAAACAGTTCGGCGGCACATTTGCCACAATGTAAGGCTCCGCATAATACTGAACCGCCAGTGACAGTGCTCCATAATTCTTATTTCCCGGATCTGCCTGCATCCGGTCCGCTACTTCCTTCTGCACCATGACTGTGATGCTTTCGACCGGCACATGACTCTCAAACAGTCCCATAATAATCGGTGTGGTGATGTAATATGGAAGATTTGCAACCACCTTTACCGGCTTTCCTTCATTCATCTCATCCGCCAGTTTTTTTAAGTCCACCTTCAGTACATCTTCATTAATTACAGTTACATTATCATAGAGAGATAATGTATCCTGAAGAATCGGAATCAGTGCTTTATCGATCTCCACGGCAGCAACACCGCGCGCTGCATATGCCAGATACTGAGTCATCGTCCCGATTCCCGGTCCGATCTCCACTACAAAATCGTCCGAACCAATACCGGCTGCACTGATAATTTTATCCAGCACATGTTCGTCGATCAGAAAATTCTGTCCGAATTTTTTCTGAAATACAAATTTGTATTTCTGCAAAATTTCTATCGTATTTTTAGGATTTCCAAGTCTTGGTTCCGGTCTGCTCATACGTTCTCCTCCGAAATTCTGTAAAATCTTCTGGCATTCTCTTCCGTGATCCGGATCACTTCTTCCGGGGTCATTCCTTTCAGACGCGCCAGTTCTTCAGCCACATAATGAATATTGGTGGAATCATTTCGTTTTCCCCGGTTCGGTACCGGAGCCAGATACGGACAATCCGTCTCCAGAAGCAATCTCTCTATGGGTGCTATCTCCACCACTTCTTTTAATTTCTTCGCATTTTTAAAGGTCAGCACTCCGCCAATTCCCAGGTAGAATCCCATCTTCAGATATTCTGCAGCCATCTCCGGCGAATAAGAATAACAGTGCATCTCATAGGAAATCTCCTTCGATACTTCAGCTTTTAAAATTTCCATAGTATCGGCTGCTGCTTCCCGGCTGTGAATGACCACCGGTTTTTTCAATTCTTTTGCAAGACGGAGCTGACGAACAAACCACTCCTTTTGAATCTCTCTCTTCTCTTTATCCCAGTAATAATCGAGGCCAATCTCACCTACTGCCACGATCTTCGGCCGCATCAACTGCTCCTTCAACCAGAAAAAGGTTTCCTCATTCAGTTCCCCTACCTCATCCGGATGTACGCCCAGGGTACCATAGATAAATGGATATTTTTCAGTCAGTTCTATGGTTCTCCGGCATCCGTCGAGACTGGCTCCTGAATTTACCACAATTCCTACTCCCGCACTTTTCAGCGAAGACAACAGTTCTTCTCTGTCATCATCAAATGCATCATCATCATAATGTGCATGGGTATCAAAAATCATCTTTTTTGTCTCCTTACAATCTGTTATTCAGTATACCGATTTTAAATACACAGCGCAACATCTTTATCAGAAAGTCAAAGACCGGACTGTCAGATTTCTCCAACAGCCCGGTCTCTATGAAAAGTGAAAAAATTTGGGTTACCTTGTCTTATACGTCTTTATAAATCTGTCCTCTCTTCATAACAAAGCTGACATTTTTAAGCGTATGGATGTTTTCCAGCGGATTCTCATCAACTGCGATGATATCTGCCTGCATGCCTTCTTTCAGCATACCTTTTTTCTTCTCCACACCGCACATTTTTGCTGCATTTACAGTAACAGCTTTCAGTGCATCCATGGTAGTTGCGCCGCCTTCACATGCGAACTCCAGTTCTTTGTAAAGCAGACCGTGATTGGCATCAGTTCCTATGGTATAACGGATCTTTCCGCTCTGATAGATCTGATTCATGCACTGTCTGGAATACTCTCTTGCAGCACGGGTTTTCTGAACAGCTGCCGGCGGGCAGTACGGTTCTCTCTCCGGGTCAAGCACGATACCGGATGTCATATCAATCCATCCTTTATGTTCTTCTTCTACCAGTTTTACCTGCTCCGGAGTGATACTGTATACATGCTCGATCACATCAATACCTGCTTTTACACAGTACTCAAGTCCTTTACCTCCGATACAGTGTGCGGCAGTCTTGATATTCAGCGCCTTTGCCTCTTCCACAACGGTGCGAATCTCATCATAGGAGATGAAACACGGGATGAATTCATCCGGAGTCACAGCTGCTCCACCCGGTGTGACGAAGATTTTCAGGATATCTACTCCGTGGAACATATTTTCACGGGCGGTTCTTCTGAACTCTTCCACTCCTGAATGCGGCATACCTACATATCCATGACCGTGACGGCCCTTCATTCCGATTCCACATACCAGGAGGTCCGGTCCTGTCACTTTGTTCTCTCTGATTTTATTTCTCAGTACCACATCGATGTAATTGCGGTCTCCCAGACATCTTGCCGTGGTAACACCGGACATCAGATCGTCTTTCAGTCCATTGAGAGCCAGAAGTGTGTGCTCGCACTCACTCTGGTTCATCATATCCAGATGGCCCGGAAGTCTTGCATCCAGAGCCAGATGGTTATGACACTCGAACATACCTGGCAGAACGGTTTTGTCGCCAAGATAGACAATTGTTGCCTCTCTTCCGGATGCTTCAAACTCCTTGCGGGTTGTTATTTCTTTAATGCTCTCTTCTTCGATCAGAATGCAGGCATCATCAAGAACCTGCAGTTCTTCTCCGATCAGGGCTTTTTTTGCATAAACAGCGGTTAAAGACATGTATTCATTCTCCTTCTGGTGGTAATGATTAAGCCTGTCCTTCTTCTGCTTTCTTTTTCTTCTTCTCTTTTGCGATCTTCACCAGCGGGAATACAAAGGAGAATACAGTAAAGATAGCCAGTGCTGCTGCCAGCGGTCTTGTAAATACCATGTAGAACTGTCCTTCATACATCGTACGGGTCAGGGACAGAGATTTCTCCATGTTGGTTCCAAGAAGAAGTGCAAGCGCTACCGGTGAAATCGGGAAATCATTTCTCAACATAATGTATCCAATGATTCCTGCACCGAGCATTACGTATACGTCGAACATATTTTTATTGGTTGCAAAAGTACCAACTACTGCAAGTACTACGATAACAGTAGCCAGAATGGATTTCGGAATGACCAGAATCAGACTTCCACATTTGCAGTAGATCATACCTACGATATACATCAGAAGGTTGATCAGTGCAAAACCGATGATCATGGTGTATACGGTGTCAGCATGCTGGGTAAACAGTGTTGGGCCCGGACGAACACCATGAATAATCATTGCACCGAGGAAGATAGCTGCCGGAGCACTTCCCGGAATACCAAGGGTAAGAAGCGGGATCAGGGAGCCACCGGTAACACCGTTGTTGGCTGCCTCTGCTGCCACGATACCTTCTGCACTTCCGTTTCCGAACTGTTCCGGGTGTTTGGATGCTTTCTTAGCCTCGTTGTAGGACAGGAATGCTGCAATATCCGGTCCTGCCGCCGGTACAATACCGATCAGCACGCCAAGTACCGTGGAACGGATTGCATTAAACATATTGTGTGTAATATCTTCAATCTTCAGTTTCATGGAACCGACTTTGCCGGACTCTGCCATCTTTCCAAGCGGATCTTCCAGCATCTTGAATACTTCCGGAAGCGAGAACAGACCGATCAGCACCGGCACTACAGAGAAACCTCCGGTCAGCTGAGAAAGACCATATGTAAATCTCGGGAATCCTTCTACCGGATCCTGTCCGAAGGTTGCAAGCAGAAGACTGACAACTGCTACCATCAGGCCTTTGAACAAATTATCCTGAGACAGCATAACAACTACGGAAAGACCGAAAATTGCTACGAACATCTGCTCCGGCTGCCCTACCATCTTTGCAATCTTTGCAAGAAGAGGAGCACATACCAGAAGAGCGACGGAACTTACAAAACCACCAAAGCAGGAGGCCAGAGTTACCAGGTTGAGCGCACGTCCTGCCTCACCTTTTCTGACAAGTGCTTTACCTTCCAGCGCGGTCGGTGCGGATGCCGGTGTTCCAGGAATACCTACCAGAACGGCCGGAATAGAACCACCAAATACACCACCGCAGTACAGAGCACTTAAAAGAAGAAGTGCAGCACCCGGCTCCATAACATAAGTAAACGGTACAAAGATTGCCACTGCCATGGTTGCAGAGAATCCCGGGAGTGCTCCGAAGAGAACTCCGATAAACAGACCGCCAATGCAGACAAGAAGATTACTCAGCTGAAATACATTGGCAAAACCAATCATAATATTTTCCATAAAGCTTAATCTCCTTTCTGCCTAAAATGCGATATTGAACCAGCTTCCTCTCGGAAGAATTACGGTCAGGAAATTTGTAAATACAAAATATACAACAACAGTAAGAGCGACGGTCAATATAACCATCAATACCTTATTTTTCAGTTTCAGATAGATCAGGGAAGCAAGCATAAATACAACCGTAGATGCAATGTATCCGATCTTGTTCATAAGGAACAGATATACCACGATCATCAGGCAGTACGGAACAATAATCTTTGCCTGTTCAATCACCTGGGTTTTCTGCTTATCTTCGGATTTCAATTTTACTACACTGCTGATCAGCAGATAAAATGTCATAAGATAGGAGACAATCAGTAATACCAGCGGATATCCCTTGGACACTGCCGGAATCTGCGGAACCTGCACTGCAAGGGAAGTCAGGAATGCAAGCAGAACGATACTGATAATCATATCCGGAAAACTCTTTTTCAAAAACAGCCCCTCCTTTTAAGAACCGGGCAGTGTAGAAACTGCCCGGTGCATTCATTCACTCGTATGATAACTTTTTACTTACATATTAGCATTTGCTTCATAGTAAGCTTTTACAGATTCATGATTCTCCCAGTAGAAATCCTGGAATGCATCGTAATCTGTGTAATCAACGGTAACGCCTGCTTTGGTAGCTGCATCCTGGAATTCCGGATTCTCACATACAGTTCCAACTGCCTCTGCAAACTCTCTCATAGCTGCTTCATCAGTTCCTGCTGGTGCTACAAAACCTCTCCACATGGTGGACTCGAAGTCTTTGCCAGTCAACTCTGCGACTGTCGGGATATCCGGGCATGCATCATTTCTCTCAGCACTGGTAATAGCGATCGGCACTGCCTCTCCTGCATCAATTGCGGAAAGAGCCTCAGATACGAACGGAGTTCCGATGGTACAGTCACCATTCATGATATCGGTAATAACAGATGCGCCTCCATCATATACGAGACGTTTGTATTTAGTTCCGGTTGCCTCTTCAAACTCCAGTTTCAGGAAATCCCAGTGAGTCCATGCGCCGCCGATTCCCCACAGAGTAGTTCCATCCTGTCCTGCTGCAATCAGGCCATCCATATCCGTGATGCCAGATGCATTGGATGCAAGAATGATGTGCGGGTCAGCTGCAAATTTACATACCGGAGCGAAATCCTCTGCAGTGTACGGAACACCTTCCAGCATGATGTCTCCATTAGAGTCAGTGTTTGCAAAGTATGCATAGGTCAGTCCGTCTGGATTAGCTGTGGTCAGCTGTGCAAGACCGATACTTCCGCCGCCACCGGTTACATTGTTGATAACGATGGTGCATCCAAGCTCTTTCTCCATATAAGAGCAAATCAGACGACATGCAGTATCAGCTCCACCGCCTGCTGCCCACGGTACGATCATCTCTACCGTTTTTCCAGCATAGAAGCCATCTGCATCAGATGCAGTGTCAGCTGCTGCTGCATCATCAGATGCCTCGGTGGTCTCCTCTGCTGCCGGCTCAGCTGTGGTTGTGTCTGCTGCCGCATCCTTGGATCCACATCCAACTGCGCTGAATACAGTGATTGCAGCCATCAGTAACGCCAAACTTTTTCTTTTCATTTTTCTTTCCCTCCATGAAAAACTTTTGTTTTTTCTTGTTGCCCCTATATAGAGCAAGCCTCGTGCCAACTTGTCCAAAAACAATTCCAATTTCCTTTTGTTTTTGACAAAATGCCGAAAACTCAAGGTTTTTTCAAGTTCACAAATTCTTAACATTTTCCACAGAGGTTTTTTGCGGAATCTGAACTATTGCATTTCTTTGCATTTTGTTTTATTTTCTTTGCATATTCTTGCAACTATTGCTGTTTCTTTTTATCCAGATGCATCTTCACAAATGGGAATACAAAGGAGAATACGGTAAACAGCGCAAGTCCCAGTGTCAGTGGTCTGCTGAAAATCATATACATCTGTCCCTCATACATGGTACGGGTCAGGGACATTGCCTTTTCCATGGTCGTTCCAAGAAGAAGTGCAAGGGCAATTGGTGCAATCGGGAACTCATTTCGTATCATAATATAAGCAATCACACCAGACACAAACATCACATAAACATCGAACATATTTTTATTCGTTGCAAACGTACCTACAGATGCCAGAACAACAATGACAGTGGCAAGAACAGATTTCGGGATCAGCAGAATCAGGCTTCCACATTTGCAGTACAGCATACCAACCAGATACATCAGCAGATTAATCAGGGCAAAACCAATGATCATTGTATAAACAGAATCTGCATGTTCGGTAAACATGGTCGGACCCGGACGCATGCCATGGATAATCATAGCGCCGAGGAAAATAGCTGCAGGTGCACTTCCCGGAATTCCAAGGGTAAGAAGCGGGATCAGCGAACCACCAGTTACCGCATTATTACCACACTCAGCTGCGATAATTCCCTCATCACTTCCATTTCCAAATTCTTCTGGTGTTTTGGAAGCTTTTTTGGCTTCATTATAGCAGAGAAATGCCGCAATATCCGGTCCTGCCGCCGGAATAATACCAACGATAACACCCATAATAGTGGAACGCCATGCATTGATCCAGTTCTTTTTTATGATTCCCCTTCCGATCTTCATAGAACCAACTTTACCGGACTCTGACATTTTTCCAAACGGATCTTCCAGCATCTTAAATACTTCCGGAAGTGAGAAGATACCAATCAGTACCGGAACTACAGAAAATCCTCCGGTCAGCTGGGAAAGACCATAGGTAAATCTCGGAAATCCCTCTACCGGATCCTGTCCGAAAGTCGCAAGCAGAAGACTGACAAATGCCACCATCAATCCTTTAAAGAGATTATCCTGAGACAGCATAACGACTACAGAAAGTCCGAAAATCGCTACAAACATCTGCTCCGGCTGTCCTACCATTTTCGCAATCTTTGCAAGCAGAGGTGCGCAGATCAGAAGTGCAACAGAACTTATAAATCCGCCGAAGCAGGAACCTATCGTAACCAGATTCAACGCCTGTCCTGCTTTTCCTCTCCGCACCATTGCCTTACCTTCCAGCGCTGTCGGTGCAGATGCCGGAGTTCCAGGTATTCCAACCAGAACGGCCGGAATAGAACCACCGTATACACCGCCGCAATACAACGCACTTAGCAGAAGAAGTGCCGGACCAGGCTCCATTACATAAGTAAATGGAACAAACACCGCTACCGCCATCGTTGCGGAAAATCCTGGCAATGCACCGAACAAAACGCCAACCATCAGTCCTCCGATACAGATAAAGAGGTTGCTGAGCTGAAATACATTGGAAAATCCAATCATAATATTTTCCATAATCTATAATCCCCCTCTCTGTCGAATCAAAAACGGAACCATGCTGCCCTCGGCAGGATAACGCCAAGGAAGTTGGAAAACATCAGGTAAATCAGAATCGTCGTGACAATACTGATAATCACCATACCGATCTTACTCTTAAACTTCAGATACAGCAGGGAAACCATCATAAACACAACTGTAGAAACTACATATCCGATTCTGCTCATTAAAAATAAGTACAGTGCAATCATCACACAGTAGGGAAGGATGATTTTCGTCTGAGCAATTACTTCTGTTTCCTGCTTTTCTTCATGCTTTAACCTGCGCAGACTCTTCACCAGCAGCCAGATTCCCATCAGGTATGCGACTGCCAGAAGAAAAATCGGATATGCTCTGGATACTTTCGGAATAGCTGGAACCTGTACCGCCACAGTTGTCAAAAAAATCAGCAACACTGCTGCACAGATCACATCCGGCATACTTTTCTTCAATGTACTCCCTCCTTACATATTGGAATTTGCTTCATAGTAAGCTTTTACTGCATTATGGTTCTCCCAGTAAAAGTCCTGGAATGCATCATAATCAGTATAATCAACAGTAATTCCTGCTTTTACGGCTGCTGCCTGGAACTCCTCGTTCTCACATACGGTTCCGACTGCATCTGCAAACTCTCTCATAGCTGCCTCATCGGTTCCAACCGGAGCCACAAAGCCTCTCCACATGGTAGAATCAAATCCCTCATAGCCAAGTTCTGCGACTGTCGGAATATCCGGGCATGCATCATTTCTTTCTGCGCTGGTAATCGCAATCGGCACTGCCTCTCCCGCATCAATAGCAGTCAGTGCTTCTGATACGAACGGAGTTGCCACGGTACAGTCACCGCTCATAATATCGGTCATAACGGTTGCTCCTCCATCATATACCAGACGTTTATAATTCGTTCCGGTAGCCTCCTGAAATTCCAGTTTTACGAAATCCCAGTGAGTCCATGCTCCACCGATTCCCCACAAAGTCGTTCCATCCTGGCCTGCTGCAATCAGCCCATCCATATCCTTGATACCGGATGCATTGGAAGTCACGATGATATGCGGGTCTGCTGCAAATTTACATACCGGCGCAAAGTCTTCTGCCGTATATGGAACACCTTCCAGCATGATGTCACCGTTGGAGTCTGTATTGGCAAAATATGCATAGGAAAGACCATCCGTGTTTGCCTTTGTAAGCTGAGCCAGACCGATACTTCCGCCTCCTCCGGTTACATTATTAATAACAATGGTACATCCTAGTTCCCTCTCAATATAGGAACAAATCAGACGACATGCGGTATCTGCTCCACCTCCTGCTGCCCACGGTACAATCATCTCCACCGTCTTGCCTGCATAGAATCCATCAGCATCTGCTGCATTTGCGGTATCAGATGAATCGGCACTCTCTGATGCATCAGAAGCCGGTGTCTCTGTGGAAGCGGATGATCCGCATCCTGCCATACTCATTGCCATCATGGCTGCCATCAATAATGCAATACTTCTTTTCTTCATTTTCGTCCCTCCGTTTATGTATTTTCGGTTTCTTTTTTTGATGCCTTTCTATAGAGCAATTCAAATGCCAGTTTTTTTCACCCAAAAAACAGTCATTTTCTTCATTTTGTTCTGTAAAATCATATTTTAGTCATGAAATTTATTTGCAGAAGTTTGCATTTTCACCTATAATATTTCCATAAACTATTCAATTGCAATTTTATGCAATAAACAGTATGTGCTCTTTTGCATGTTTCTTAACTGCTCCTTAACATGGTATTTTTACCTTTTAACATAATCAAAACGGAGGTCTTTATTTTTATGATACGACTGGTCTTTTTTGCGCCTTACCCAGGAATGCAGTCAACTATCCGGCAGGTTATCGCAGAACGCCCGGATCACGATGATTTTCAATATGAAATCATCCAGGATTTTTTTAATAATCCACTGGATAACATCAACGCAGATATCGCCATTGCCCGAGGATTTACCGCTCATACCATGCAGCGAAAAGGAATTGCCTGTACGGAATTAAAAGTATCCGGTTATGACGTCATCGCTGCCATCCAGAAATGCCGCCGCAAAGTTCCGCTAAAAAAGCTGGCACTTGTCGGTGCATTTAATATGGTCTACAGTTCAGAAAATGCACATTCCATCTTCCCTGATATTGAGATCACCGCTTACCCCATTGTGGAAGAAACCCAGCTCGAAACCATGATCCAGAAAGCAATCGCAGACGGAAATGATGCCATTGTGGGTGGACATACTACTGTTCTTCTCTCAGAGAAATATCATATTCCGGCTGTGATGATTGAAACTGGCCGTGAATCCATCAATAATGCGATTGCTGAAGCAAAACTTGCCGCAGAAATCTCTTTCCGTGAAAAAGAGCGCAGTAATGAAATTGCCAATATTATGAACTATTCTTTCCAGGGCATTATCTCTACGGATCGAGAAGGATATATTACCTTTGCCAACTCCTACTGCCACACGGTTCTAAAGGATGTCAAAACTCCATTTATCGGACATGCCCTTCAGGAGTATTTTCCAGACCTGGCAGTAAATGATGTCATACATAAGGGAAAGAAATTTCTTTCAGAGCTTCACTACTGTCAGAGCATCCCTCTGATGATTAACTGTGTACCAATTGAAAGCGAATACGATAATGCCGGATGCGTACTGACCTTTCAGAATACCGCCCAGATTCAGGCAGAAGAAAGTCAGATTCGTAAAAAAATGCATCGTTCCGGTTTTACCGCCAAATATCGTTTCTCCCAGATCATTCACAGCAGCCAGATCATGGACTCCGTCATCTCGGATGCCATCAATTTCAGCTACTCGGATTCCAATATCCTGATCTATGGAGAGACCGGTACCGGAAAAGAACTGTTTGCCCAAAGTATCCATAACAGCAGTACCCGGCGGAATAATCCATTTGTCGCGATCAACTGTTCCGCACTTCCGGAAAACCTGCTGGAAAGTGAATTATTTGGTTATGTGGAAGGTGCTTTTACAGGTGCTGCCAAAGGCGGAAAGATGGGTTTCTTTGAAATGGCTCACAAGGGAACTATTTTTCTCGATGAGATCGGCGATATCTCCCCAAAACTGCAGAGTCGTCTGCTTCGTGTCCTGCAGGAAAAAGAGATTATCCGTCTGGGAAATGATACGGTCATCCCCATCGACGTCCGTGTCATCTCCGCTACCAACAAAAACTTGAAAGAAGCAGTAGCCGCCGGAGAATTCCGTCAGGATCTTCTCTATCGTCTGGACGTTCTGGAGCTGAATCTTCCACCACTCAGAAAGCGTGGTGCGGATATCTCCCTTCTGCTTACTCATTACATTGAATTTGAACATGAACGAACCGGCTGCCGGTTAAAGTATCTGAACGATCGTGCACTCCGGCTGCTGGAAAATTATCCATGGCCCGGCAATATCCGTGAAATGCGTAACTTCTGCGAACGTCTCTGCATCCTGTGCCAAAAGGATACGGCAGATACCGATGATATCTACCGTGCACTCCCGGATATTGCTTCACCCACTCTCCTGCAGACAGAAAAACAGCCAGAGAGGTCTCCGACTGTTTCTGAAGAATTTCCTGCCTATGATGAGAAAGCAGAAATATTAAAAGCACTGGCACTGTTCCGCAACAACCGCTCCCGGACTGCAGAATATCTCAATATGCATCCAAGCACCTTGTGGCGGAAGATGAAAAAATACGGAATTTAACTAAACCTCCACCTCATACTCCACGCTGGCAAACGTGATTCTCATTCCGTTTTCCAGCGGAAAGAGTTCATAAGGATCCAGCTGAATCCGGTCTGCCCATGTTCCATTGGTAGAATTCAGATCTTCCAGATAGTAGGATGGTCCTTCCTTTGTGATACGGGCATGGATTCGGCTGATGGTTTCCGCAGGAATACAGCCATCTACATTGTCTCTCTTTTTACCGATCAAAAAGCTTTCCCCTTTAATATGAAAATCTTCATATTCTGGATTACGGCTTTTCAACAGTAATCCTTCTCTTTTTTCTGTTTTCAGATAAGTAGTCTCTCCGATCGAATTTTTCTCCCGCAGAAACAGCACGGCTCCACTGTCGATCTGGTCAGCCTCCGCCAGATAGTCTTCCAGCTTTGATTTTTTCGGTTTTTTCTTGAAAAAACTTCTCCAGCTCCCGGTCTTCTCCGGAATCTCCTCCTGCACAGAAACCTGTTCCAGCACATTTTCTTTTATATTTGCTGCCTCCGGCTGACACTTTCCTTCTTTTTCTGTCCGTTTCATCAGTTCTTCCAGACTGAAATTTGGTTCCATTGCCCGCTGATAGAGATCGTATCCAAATTCGATGCCCGCTGCATCACTTTTATCCAATTTTCCCAGAAAATACTCAGCCAGATTCAGAAATGATTCTCTGATGTCCTTTTTACAGGCAGGATAGTAGCAAAGACACAGCCGCTCTGTTCTGGCATGAAGATAGATATATTCCGGTTCCAGAATGAAATGTTCCGGATTCAGCAGATATTCTCCTGCCGCCTCAAGAATTCTCAGCAGTTCTCGTAAAAATCCTTTTAATTGCTCACAGTTTATCTTTTTCCGCTCATAGGCCAGCTGCAGGCTCTGCCGTCCTGTAATCTCATAGTAATATTCCGTCCGCTGCTCATGTTCCTGACACACGCATGGGAGAAATCCATAGATTCGATTTTCTGTAATCATGCGCACCTCATACCCGTCTTCTCTGTGTTCATCCGTCAGTATCATATAGTTACTGTTTAAATCTCTTTTATAATGTACATTCATTATAGTTATTCTCCATTCTTTTTCCGTGTAAGAAAAAGTTTCATTCTGAGCGCCGGACACGGCGATATCCGATATAATGTCCGCTCCGTCTCTATCCTTATTTTCCGGAGGAATGGTCCGGTTCCGGAAACGCGGATTCTGGCACGCACCGGGTTCACATCCACCGTGATATCCGGTGCTTCCATCCACAGAAGCCGTTCCTTCAGTTTTTTCTGCAGCTCCTGCCGGATCAGATCTTCCATTTCTCCGGAAGTTTTTTCTTCTCTGTAAATCCCCTTCATTCCTGCTTCTATCATCGTATGGGCACATACGGCACAGTCATGTGCATACAGCGTAAAATAAACCAGATATACCATAAGAAGACAGACCATCGGTACCAGATACGCTGCTTCCAGCACAAAACGCCCTTTTTTTCTGCTCCATCTGTTCACAGCAAATACCTCCCCGCAATATAACCCGCCGTCAGGAAAGGAACAAATGGCAGCTCCTTTTCTTTCCGCAGGATCCCCGCACCTGTGCACAGAACACATCCCATCAGCAGCACAGACACAATTTCCTCTGCAGAACACCACATCCCCATTCCCAGTATCAGCCATCCATCTCCATATCCGATTTTTTCCCCGCTTGCCGCTGCCAGTAATAAAAGTGTCATTCCCGGCCACAAACAGACTTCTGTTCCTGTGACAAATGCACAGATCAGACCTGTTCCCAGAAATTCCAAGAGTACTGCAAAAGACAGTTCTCTGTCACGGATGTCCTGTAAAGACAGCAGCAGCAAATGTCCCATAACCCAGACATCTTCCGCTACGCTCCACATCGTGAACAACACCTGAGCCCTTCCGTATGAGACAGCGGAACTGCCATCACTGTTCTTTTCAGCCCCTGACAATTTCTGCTGTTATGATAACTGATTCCATAGTCAGCAATATAAACCATCCTTCCCGGCGATTCTTTTCTGACACAGTATTCACAGGGGCCATATTTTCCTCCGGATTCATTCCGGCAGTTCGGAAGCTCTGCCGCAGACACCATATGAACTGACAGCTTCAGATAGGTACAATCTCTGCTTTTATGATAAACTTCGCCTCCTGGTGTCTTATAGACCATCTCCTCCTGTCCGTTTCCTGCAAAAGTCTCCCCCGTATATCCTGTCCATCCGCGAATTTCCACTTTCCGTATCACCGGATTCCGCACTGGAAACAGTGATACAAAAGGAAGTTCTGCCGTCTCATAGTCATACAGCCTGATATAGGGATCATCTCCCGTGATCTGACCTGCCGTTACCGCCAGCATCTCTGCCTTCTCCATAAGCCGCCGGTATGCCTGTCCATTCTGTGCTGTGAAGACAAACAGATACAAAAGTGCCGTCACTGCACACAGAAAGAAAGGAACTGCCATTGCCGCTTCCAGCGTCATGCTCCCTTTTCGTGAGATGTACAGGGAAGCTCTTCCGGAATCATTTGTAAGATGTTGGGTGTTGGTCCTCCTTACGTGGGGTGTCTGGAGAGAGAATAGATTGTAATACCGAAAGAGCATCCCTCTGCACCTCCCTTCTTTCCTTTTCTTTATTCATAACGGTAACTTCGTTCCATCTGAAGGCTATCCATCCAGATCTGCGCAGTCAACCGGTCAATACAGTGGTCCACATGAATCCGTTCACATCCGGCATTTTTCTGCAGCTGGCCCTCAATGATATCCAGTCCCCTCATGGCCAGTGTTTCCGAAGACTGTATGGTCAGAAAAAGCCGCAGGAATGATTCATAACTCATTCCCTTCTGTTCTGTCTTCTGTTCATCATAAGCGCCCGGGTTCCCCATAAGCGCAATAATTCCTGACAATGGAACCTGCCAGTCCTCTTTTGTTTTTACAAGAACCACTTCCTGTCCTTTCAGAAGCTGGCGGACCTCCACCAGGCTTTCTCCATAAGCCCAGCCCAGTAAAATCAGATGCTTCACTCCTTTTACCAGAGCCTCATTGCCTGTCACTGCAGCCAAAACAACAGCGAGAAGTTCCGCTTTTGCCTTTGCTTCTTCATCCGTAAGCAGGTATCCGTAATTCACGCCTTCCCGCAGAAGCAGGATTCTCCTTACAGTTTCTTCCAGATTCTGTGCATCTGATGCATTTCCCCGACAGATATATTCCAGTTCATAGTCAAGATACCGGTCATTTTCCGATTCTTCTGCCATATCCGCCGCATGCCTCATATACTCACACAGATAGCTGACAAACAGCTGCTTATTAAGTACCGTATCTTCTGTACCAAGTTCGGCCCCTGTTCCTCGGGAAAGTGTCCTGTGCGATGGTACCTGCTCCAGTGATATTTCCTTCTGCGAGATCGCTTCCGGCTGATCCATCACCTGCTGCAGCGTGAACCGATTCCACATACCATCCCAGTTCTCCGCTTCCGAAGACATCTCTTCTTCGCCCTCTTCATATTCATAATCCACGACAGAGCCTTCATACATTTCGCAGTCTTCCTGAAAGCTCCGGCTGTCATCTTCCAGTTTCTGTTGAAAAGCCTCGTCAAAAATCCAGTCTTCTGCCAGCGACAGTCCTGTCTCTTCTTTTATCACCTGCACTGCCTGACGGTAAAAAACCGCTCCCTGCCCATCCGTCAGCCTGACCGGGTCTTTGACAGATACTCCCTGAAGAGCCAGACCCTCCTGCGTTTTTCCTTCTGCATCTACCGTGTTCAGTTCCGCAAATTTCCAAAGATGTGCACAGATCTCATCCATGTTCTCCGTCCCGCTTCGAAAAGACGTATCCAGTGCAAACAAACTATATTCCTTCAGAAGATGCGGTTCATATTCAGAAAATAGGGAGAACAGTCCGCTCTCCGCGGCCTGCTCCGCCTGTCTTCTCGCAGACTGCATTCTGACCGATTCTAGGCACACCAGATAAAGCGCCAGAAAGACAGAAAATCCAAGTGCAAGCCAGATGCTCATCTGCCCGCTGCGCCTCTCAGACACTGCTGCTCTGCGAAACAATTTTTTCAAAAATATCATTTACTACTCCGGTGATTCTGGTTTTAAAAATGATAACCAGACCAATCAATACCACAAAAATTTTTACCTCCTGCTCGAAACCTTATAATTCAGGAGTTTTTACAGAAAACACATTGTATTTTTTGTCTATCACTTTCTCTTAAAACGTCACATTGACGTCATATCGCAATTGTATTTGATGTCATTTTGGCGTCAGAAAAGCATCGTACAATATCAAATCTATTTCAAATCTATTTTATAGTGCTCTATAAATCCTGAAATTCATCCAAGATCCATTCTTCAATCCAACCTTCCAAATCTGCAGGAAATAATTCATTTTCTATAATAAATTTTCTAATTTTTTTAAGTGCATCTCTGTATAAGTAATCCATGTAGTCAATTTTTAAATAAACAATATCTGTATATTCTTCCTCTATAGAGGTCTCTTTTCCTCCAGGTCTGGATATTTTAAGCGATCCCCTCATTAAATTTCTTCTACAAACCTCATCATCTTTGCATAGTTCAATTAGTTTGGTTTCTCTTGCAAGCTGCTTGTACGTAATTCTTTCTTCCCCAGCGAATAATCGTTTAAGAAAAACATATCTTTGTGCCTTTTTCATTTTCAAAAGCACAGCATGCAATTGTTCTTTGATTTCATCCGATTCAATTTCCGAAACCGAATCATAATTTGATGCCACTTCAAATTTTTCAATTTCGTCAATATGCACCTGGGTTTCCATATAGTTAAGCACATCCTTGATTGATTCTTTTGAGAGAGGTTTTGCATTGCTTATCTGTGTCTGTGCTTTGTAAATATCCTCTATTTCAATGGTGTCATATGGTTTCTGCATTGTCGTAGCTATGTAGTTCTTTGCTTTCCTTACTCTATTTGCCTTATCGAGCTGATGTTTTTTTAACCCTGTTTTTTCTTTAAATGCTTCCCGGACAGCATTTTTTATGTGATTAGCTATAAAAGTATCTATACTATAACCATCCTGTATTGCAACCACAGCAGGATCGTTATAGGTATGTAATACTTGCATAACGGAAACAAGAGCAATATTGGTAATTACATCTGTATACTCCATAATCTTGTTTTTATAGGCAGCCAACTCTGCTGCTTTTTTAACCTCTGGTTCTAAAATTTTACAAAGATAATTTTCAAATTCCCTAACTTCATCAGGCGATATTCCAGCAATCTGCGGATATCCGCATATCTCTTCTGGACGATTGCGGATAACATCTAACAGTCTTGCCATTCTTGTAAGATACGATTTTTTACTTTCAACTTTGTTGTCAAACACTAATTGCGCTCTCATTTTCCATATCCTCCCTACGGATATGTGGCCCACCAGTTGGGCGAATCCGTAGTTGTCCGGAAAATTCCAGATTTGGAAATGGAAAATATATTTTGTGATCCACCAGAATTTCCGGTGAGCCGCAAAACGGAGCAACAAAAAAGAGCCTGCAAAACAGACTACCCAAAATTAGGTAGTACTCCGTTTTGCAGGCTCTTGTCATGCTTAATAGTTAAATACCTTCTTAATGAAGATTATTATCTAAAACTATTCAAGTGCTTTTGCTCATGCAAACTATTGTAAATATTGCCGACCTTTTCGGTTCTGTCGCAACATTACTCATTCTATATTAAATTTTTGAATTATTTTCTACTATTCTTCAGCTTTAACAGCTTTGTACTCAAATGTACCATCTGCCACCGTAATAAGCCATTTTCTTTTGCACTGCTGATTCGTACAAATAATCTCTATCTCCCCACTTTTAATTCTAAGCATCTTACTTGAACATTGGGGGCAGGAAGCCCAATACATGTCATTCGATATCTCTGTCATTATATCCTCCACAAAAATAGCCGTAGCAAATCATAAAAATAACATGATCTGCCCCGGCTATGTGGTGGCTTAATGCCCCTGTGCTCAAGTAGCAATAGTATATTAACTCACATATTTTTTGGCTTTAGCTTTATAAGCCTTCATCTGATCAAAATCCCACAACACCAATCGTCTGCATATATGACAATTACTTGATTCTTTGCCTTTTGCAGAATATGTATAAGTCTTTCCCTTGTGACAATAAGGACATTCTATAACCCCATCTTGTGTCAAATCATTCAGATCAACTATCATGTCTTCTATATCCATATGATTTCCTCCCATTTTATCTTTCATAAATTCCATATATTGATTTTTTTGATTTAAATAGTCCAGAATTATCTTCTTTTGGAACAGAAAATCCCAAATTGCTAAAAAATTGATATAGATTATCTCTATTTGATGGCGGGATCATATCAAATGGATAGTCCAGCCAAATTTCTCGACTATTCATCCCGCGAATTATCACTTGATAAGACGGCTCTTTCCATGTAGAACCACTTTTCCCACTCAGGTCCTTGTTTTTGATTAGTTCTATTTCCGTGACCCCCTTTTCTCCGCCGACAAAATACAGAGAAGCCCCAAACCATTCTATATCTGGTTCTTCGATAGCAAGAGCCCTGTTATATCGAAATCCATACTTATAGCTTTGTGAAATTGTCAGATTATTATTATACGCAAACAATCTAATATCTGATTTGCTCTCGATTTGACTGTAGTGCAAATCATATCTGGATTCTTCCCCCTGATATGTCCATTTCCCATCTTTTTGAAAAAAATGAAGGCACTTATTATGGGAAATCTCCATGTTCACACAATTTTCTTCTTTTTTAATTGCACCAATTTTTAGCAAAATTTCTTGCGTTCCAGCACATCCCTGCCCTGCATATCCACAAGTCAGGCCATGAAACCAGTACTCCTGCTCCTTAGACTTGAGTACAAATCGTGGTACATCTAGCATAATTTCTTGGTTTTCATCATTTTTGCCATCTGCAATAAGATTATAACGTCCATCCAATATTGCATCCCACTTGTCGTAATATACCCAGACATCTGTAACCTCTTCTGGATTGATTTCTAAATTATAAAATGCTTGTAACGCCTTACTCGTCGACGAACCAAGTATCTCATGATATGTAGATTTATTTCTTTCTGCAAAATTTTCAAAATAAGAAAGACTGTCAAAAATTGCTTCTTTTAATTCAATGGCTGGGATTTTGATTCCATTAAATATTGCTTCGATGTCATCCCGATTTAATAAGTTTTTAAACCCGGTTATATTTAAATATTTAGCAAGAAAATCATAGTCCACGCCAAGATACTCTCTTTTCCATCGAATTTCGCGCGTACTTTCTTTAATTTCATCATACTTCACTGATTCTGGTCGCTCCCACAAATCTTCCTCTGTAAGGTCTCTGTCTATCTCTATTGATTGAGTGATAATATCTCGCACAGGCACATTATCTGTTTTTCTAAAGATAGCCGCACTCGTAAAATACTTAGAGCCAGAGTCCACACCTATCCTGGTCCTCTCGCTATTAGGTAAGGGCTCATATCCATACTCTGCCATTACGTATTTCACGATCCAACCAATGTTTCTGCGATTTGCAACATTATTAAGTGGCATACCTTTGCAGTCCCCATATCGTTGCTCCAATTCTTTGGCGATACCTGCAAGAGCAGGTTTGCCTGCCTTGGTTGCTGTAATCATTCTATTAACGCTATCAGGCTCAGACATAAATTCAACCACCGCCTGTATATCTCTATTTTTCCCAATTGTTGTCTTGTCAAGTATCTGTTTTGCAATTTTTCTCATTTTGTCTTTTCCTTCTTAATTTTAACAATTCCGTCCCTCATATTTATAATATCAGATGCCCTTTCCTTTGTCAATGATAATCTAGTAACTTTTTGTTACTCTTTTTTCATAGTTTCTTTTACATGCATCAGAATAAACATTTTATTTCTGCACAAAAAGAGCCTTGAACAGCATCTATCTGTTCAAAGCTCTTTTATAAATATATCTACTTTTAAAATCTGCACTTATGAAGTCCTTTTTTAATAAGCCCACATTTCCGTTTCTCCGGAATAACAACTACGATCCCATGCCAAATGTGTACTTAACCAGCATCTCTACCACAAATCCAGGCTTCCATGCGGGCCACAATGCAATGCACCCTGTCTCCCCAGTTCAACAAACCAGATCAACTAAACATTCATACTCAACCAAAAAATATGTATATATTGTATATTAAGCTTTATTATTAGTCAAGATATTGTAGTTCTTCATCCACCATAGATTTTGTTATCTGCAATCTTCTTATTTCTGATAAATATGGATCTCTCCATAATTGATTGCCTTATTCAATTCTTCAATCTCCGCTTCTTTTACATAGATGGTAAAACTCTGTGCCACCCCTTCATCTGTGGTCAGTTCATTTCCAGAAGAATCAAATGCAGCAGCCACATAGACATCCTCTGCATATTTCACCAGCTCATCCGTTGCCGGATCCACCGCATAAACATCAATGATAGCTCCTTCCCGTACTTTTCCATTAACTCCCTTGTCAAAATTGGATACCGCAATGCTTGTCATCTCATACCCGGACTGGTACTTATCGAGCCTTGCATCCGTTGGTTTCAGGCTCCCGGAATAAATGATCTGACCATTTCCAATGGGAATGTTGGTGTAAAAACCTTTTTCCTTTAAGTCATCCATGGAAGTATATGCATCCTTGCTGACTGCAGCCCCATCCACAGAAATCACCTTAAAATACTCATCCACCTCATCCGGTGTTATATATGCATTCACCCTCAGATTTTTGGATGCCACTACCACATTTTTAAGTAGCGTATCACGTTCTGTTATCTTATCCATTACAAGATAGAGTGCTGCCACCAGTGCTGCCGTAATCAGAAGCGGAACAAGCACGATCCGAATGACATCCATCCCTTTCTTCTGCAGCTTGGTTTTTTCCCGCTTGTCCGTCTCCTTGATACTTGCCTTTTTCTCAAACATATCTATTCCTCCGTCAATTGATTTCCAGTGTGCAGTATAGATCCCTGCTTTTTTCTATCGGATCTCCACCGATCAGGCTTGATAGTTCAAATGTAACCTTTCCATAGGCACTTGTTTCTTTGACTGTTTTCCCTGTGGGTGTTACCACATCACCCAGCACACCCTTTGTCCTGCTCCTTCCGCCAGACGCATGGAAGGTGGTAATCGTCACCTCTTCTCCCTCCACTTCATAGCAGATGAACACCGGATACTGTATATTCCCATAAAATTCCTCTTTCGATTCTATGGCATCCTTCATGCAGTCCCGATACAGTCTGTAACTCTCATCCAGATTCCGAAACTTTATAACTGCAGTCCCTGTCCCTTCCCATGTTTCAAAATAATAAATATCATCTGCAACAAGGGAAGCCAGAACCGAATCTGCCAGGGCATCATCCACATCATGCTGGATCGTCATAAGCTTTGCACTGGCAAGCATAAAGAACGTAATGATAACCATGATGATCTCCATGGTAAAGAGCATTACGTACCCGACTGCGCCGGTTGCTTCTTTCTTCTCCCACATATGGTCTCCTTACTGTTTTGCCGTAGTCTGACGCTGAATGGTAATGGTAGTCGGATGACTTGCCACCTGTGAGACCCCACCTGCAAAAGCCAGAATGTTATCATCATAGGTTCCCGTGATCTTAAGATAGATCCGATCCCCATAATCCACTTCCGTTTTCGTGGTTCCAGTAAGGTTGATATCATAAAGCCCATATCCAGTAAGCTCCGTAATAAGAGCCTGCTCATCCTCCGGTTTTAAGTACCCTTCTGTTTCCATGATTAAAAGCGTCTCCCGCGCAGCCTGTCTCATGCTCCATTTGTCATTGATGGAGGAAAAAGCCCCAAATACAATAACAAGAAATGCACAGACCATAACCAGACTAATCATGCTCACCAGCATATTTTCAATCACTGTTGCCTCTTTTTTCCGAAACAAAATATTTCTCATGCCACTCCTCCTGCTCAGAATGCGATCTGCATATCAAGAAGTTTCATAATGATACAGTAGAGGATCATGAGCAGCAGATCAAATGCCACCAGAAGCACATACACCATTGTCTTATTTTCAAGGACAATACATTTTCGTTTATTTACGCCTGCCTGTCCCCTTTCAATGTTGTTTTCCAATGTTTTCAGTGCTTCTTCCACGTGCCCGGTCGTCTGCAGGGATTTAATTACTGTACAGAAGCTCGCAATCTCTGGAGTAGTAAAGCTCATCTCAAATTCATTTAAGGAATCCTCCAGACTTCTTCCGGCATCCAGATTACTTCTAAGCTTAATCATCCCCATTTTAAGACGCTTATTCTCTACCACCAGCACCGCATCCCTGATGGCATCAATGATGTACTGACCACCCCGTTTTCCATAAAGCACGGATCTGCTCATCTCACAGATATCCGCCATCATGATCTCATTCGACTGCCTGTTTTCCACCGAAAGATAGATGTCCAGAAAAAACCATGCAACTGCAACCATCCCTGCAATTATCAGGTATCCTTTATCCACTCGAAAGATTTTTTCTGCCAAAAGATAAGTAACCCCACCTGTAACAAACGCAAACAGGGCTTTATACAAATACCACTGGCTGACAAGAATGCCGTCCCTCACAAAAATATCCGCACCACACTTCTTAAGCTTCATCTGCTTACGCAGCACAAACTCTGTGAAGTGTTTCCCTTTCTTTAAATGCTCAAGCTGCTCACGCGCATAGGTCTTTACATCTGTCCCTCTCTGGCTCAACAGAAGGGACTGGATCATCGTAAAGATCAAAGCAAAAATAAAACATAATAATAAGCCTACAACCATCTTTTTCCCCTCTACTTATCAACGCCAAAAAGTTTTGCCACAACAAACAGATATAAAAGTCCTGTGATAAATAAAAGGAACTGTCCGATCAGATTTCCGGTCAGGATCGCTTTTACATCTACCCCTATGCCTTTTCCAATAAGAACCACGATAATCACACTCATTACGGATACAGAAATCAGTGTGATCTTCATACTAAAGAGAATGTTCTTCCGCTCCTCCCTGGCACTCATTGCCTCTGCCACCTGATTCATCATCTGCTGCAGCACCTCTTCATAATTGGCCTGATAGTGCATACAGTTTTTAAGATTCACCAGAATGGTCTGGAAGGTCCGGTTATCAACGGACTCTTTCATTACATCAAAGGCGAAATCAATGTTTCCGGTCTTTTCCGCATCCATAAGGAACCTTCTAATCAGTTCCCGTACCGGCCCATCCATGCTCGGAAGCGTTCTTGTCATAATGGTTATGATATCAGAGCTTCCTTTTGCGTGATTGGAAAGGATCGAGATAAAAAGACTCGTATCCTCTTCAATCCGGTTATAGGTTCTGCCTGATAAAAAGACCACCACAAGTACCTCTGCTGTCATCACTGCTGTAGCAAGAAAGATGCTTAAGAATACATTTCTGCTCACCCTGCTTCCAAGTACCGCCACAGCCACAAAACTTGCAAGCAGGATCCCGACAAAAACTTCACCGGACAGAAACGAAAAACCGTTTTTCAGCCCGCTCATGGTCACCAGCCGGTCTACTTTATAGAAAAAACTCCGATTTTCAATCACGCCATACTTTGAAACAAACCAGTTCTCTTCCTTTACCTTCTTTTCCAGATTTCCTCTGTATCTCCCATAGATCTTCTGAAAAAGACTTTGCTCCACAAACGCTCTGTGGATGAGAACACTGGCTGCAAATATGCAGCTACTGATTACCATCCACAGGATCACTCTCATCGGATCCATCTGCTCCACTCCTTTCCTGTTCTTCTGTCGCACTTGCACCTATCACGATCTCTGATTCTTCCATCCCCGGATCTGACATGCTTTCCAGATCTTCTGTTTCCCCGGTTCCAATATTAAGACTGGGATCAAAGATACAAACTCCATATTCATCATATTGTTTGATCGGATCATTCCAGTCGATGTCCGGATCATAGGGAAGTCCATTGTATGCTTCCAGATCTTTTTCTGCCACATACCGGAAAAGCCCGACTCCCTGTACAAAGTAATACCCAGACTTAAACCATTCCGGAATCTGGATCCGGATACAGTTTGCATGTAAAAACTCATAGTCGTAGCATACGAACCGCTCCAGCTTCCCGAAACTGCGAATGTCAGCAGTGAGCTTAAAGTCCTGATAAAAGGTTCCGGTATAAAACTCACAGATATAAGACTCGTCTTTTGTAAGCCCCAGCACCGTACCTCCCGCACTCACTGTCTCTTCATTCACTTCCATCCCGCCTACCTTATCAAGGAACAGCCTGTCAATGGTATCAAACTGTGTCACCTGTGCTGCCTCTGACTTCATATCTACAGAATATTTATAGTCATCCTCATTCGTCTCCGCGTAGGTAATGTAGTAGTGCCCGCCACCGTCCGGTTCCATGTTGGATATGCCAATAGAATATCCATAATCCGCAAACCGCTCAAAGACAATCTCTTCAGGAACCTTGGTATCCGAAATATAGAGAAGGGAATTCTTACTGGTAACGGTAGGAATCTCCTCGTCCTTTTCGGATGAAATCCAGATACTTCTCGGATATTGGTCAATGTCAGAGAGTTCGTCTCCCTTAAAGTTGATGTCTCCCACCGGGCAGGTAAAAAACACCGGCTCTCCCGTCCGATCCTGACCCAGATCATTGCGGATATCCGTTTCCTTCGGATCATTCCAGACATATGCTTTTCCAGAAGACAGCTCATACACATTGGCACTGGCATTTGGCTTCCCATCCTGTTGCCCTTCAAAGGTCTCAAAAATACTGCAGCCGGAAAGTGACAGGCACAATGGAAGAAGAAAGCCTGCTACTGCCCACTTTTTCATGGTTCCTCCTTGGTAAAGGGATATACTTTTTCCAAGACAAGTTTTCCCTTCTCATGGTCAAAATCCGCAATCCGGACAACCTCATCCACTCTGAAATCACGCAGATGCACCACATATTCAAATCCCAGAAGCTGCTTTAGTGCTTCCCGGTTTCCATAGCCGGTTGCCTGGGAGATATAATCTGCCATCTTCTCTACTGCCATCTCACAGCTTTCCCCGTGAACAGATGTCCAGCATTTATGCCCAGTCATGGAAGCCTTGGAAAGCCCTGCAGCTTCGGATCCTTCCTTCACCTCCCCTACGATCACCCGGTCCAGATCCACAAGAAGTGCTACCCTTGTGAGATCTCCCAGATTGTAGCTAACCTTGCTGTCCCCACCATTTATCATGACGTGAGCTGCTATCAGATCCGGATGGTTAAGATCAAAGAGTTCCGCATTCTCCTGACAGATCATTACCGAGTCCGTTTCCGGAATCTTTTCCAGACAGGCATTCATAAGGGTTGTTTTACCGGATGCCCCCTTTCCTGTGAAAAGGATCCCTTTCCCGCGGATCATACGGTGTAGCAGCAAATCGAACTGCAAATGTTCAACGGAAATATAGGGATCTATAATTTCCTCCCCGTCATCCTGTTGGCTGCTCTGCTCCGAAAACATTCCCATCTGCTCCAGCTCCTGCAGTGAATATTTGTTTTTGGGAATTTTTCTAATAACAACACATGGACTTCCTCCGACAATCAGAAGACCACTGATAACAGCAAGCCGCAGGATAAAATCTTCCTGCTCCGCATCTGTGAAAGTCTGGATCGCATTTGCAGTTCCAAGATTCACCTTGTTTCTCTCTAATAGTCTGGTTACAAAACTTTGATATGCTGCCTCTGACGGAAAAGCCAGATTGGAAGTTTCTCTTCTTCCCTCCCGTTTGATTCTTATATGTCCTGCATCATGGATCTTGATATCAGAAATCGTTTTATCATGGATCAGATCATCAATCAGGCCATATCCCCAGATCTCCTTTTTTACAAAAGATAAGGCTGCAGCCCTCTCCTCTGCAGTCATTTCATTTCCATCTTCATCCTGATACTCAGAAAGGCTTTCTCCAATGCTTGTCAGCACCGCCTCCCTGTCAGACGAAAGATTTCCATAAGTCCGCTTATTTAAGTTATTTAAAATGCCCTGCCCCTGATTCTCATAAAACTCATCCACAAGGGACAGCGCAAGATTTCTTAATTCCGTCTCTCTACTCAACCTGTTCCTCCATAATCACCTCATGATGATAGCTTTTCGGCTTCACTGCTTTTACGTAAACAAGTGCTGACAGAAGCAGGATCGCTATCACAAGTACAAACACCAGAAGCCTGACAAGCAGTTTTCTCTGCTCTCTGGGATTCGCATTTCTTTCCCTTTTCAAAAGCAGATCTTCCTCTTTTTTCAGTTCCTCCGCCCTTTTCTTTATAAGCTCGATATCTTCGGTTGACTCATACCTTAATGTCTTTACCGGCTTGAAGAAGTAGCAATACAGATACTTCCCATAAGTCAGATCCTCTGTATAATTACAGCCAAAAGCAATGCCGACCAAAATACAGCCCAGAAATATGAAAACACATACCACTCTTGGTGTATGAAGAAACATCGGCATACAGACATTGGCAACAATCCCTGTCAGAAGGCAGCAAAAAAAGATGAGCTTCTGAAGGATGCTCTGCCCTTTCAGGGCATCTATCCCAAAGAGTGCATCTGCATCAATTTCCTCTAAATTCACATTTCTCTCCATCTGCGCCATAGCCTTACCTCCCTACAACATCCGTGAAATTACAGAATCCGTACCCTTTACCAATCCCGAAATCACAATGGGTGTAATGGATGCCTGAACCGTCATCATAATGCAGTTTTCAATATCACTGTTTCCTTCCAGTCCAGCACTTATAAGATTCGTGCAAAGCGTACATCCTGTTTTAATAATGACCACCATCATGGCTCCCGAGATGCAAAAACCAAAAAATGTCTTCAAAAACTGGAACATACTCCGTCCGATCTCATGACCGCCCGCTCCCATCGCTACTGCGATCCCTGCAAAGGGCATAATAATGAGTGGTTTTAAGATCCTTTGAAATGCTGAACTTATGATGGACAGGCAGCTTGCCACCATGACAAGCACAAGAATCACTCCACCAATCAGCAGAAGTGCTGCGCAGCCAAGGGCTTCAAACAGTTTCCCAATCCACTCTCCGGAAAGCTCAAACTCCGGAAGCTCCAATGCTTCATGAATAATCCGCTCCAGGTCTCCTCCCATGGACAACCGATAACCGCTTGCTGTTCCAATACCTGCAGTAATTCCATCCGAAAACTCTATGATATAACCAAGGATCTCCCACAGATGCGCTGCAACAAACAGGATGATGCAATATCTCACACTATCCATTAAAAATCGCTGTGCCTGCTGTTCCGGCGGGCTTGTTATCACGGATTTATAGATTGCAATTACAAAAAAGCAGGTAGCAATGGGAATCGTTGCTGCAGAGATACTGTTGTATAAAGAATGCACCGTCCCATAAGGTGAACCTCCTGCAGCCGTCACCGGGCTTGTGGAAAAGAGCGTCATGGCAAGTTCCATCAAGGTGTTCCAGATCGTGAAAGAAGCATTATAGAGTGCTTTTACAACTGTTTCCATCACCGTTCTCCCTTAAGTCAAAATCGAAACGAGTGCTCCAAGTCCGAGCAGCACGCCACCTGCCACCACCGAGTAAACTGCCTGATGCTCACCCTGCTGATCCATCTGCCGAAATGCCATCGCAAACTTGATTCCACCATAAACCAGCATGACCGCACCAATCGAGGTTCCAAGTGTAATAAGAACTCCTTTCAAAGCGTCAATTGCGTGTGTATAAGCCATGTATTTGTCTCCTTTCCGTATTGGTAGGACCCTCGCCCTTCGTAAGTTATGTAGGACACCGCCTTTCCTAATCCGAATTGTCAGGAGATGTTTGGCCAAAAAAATACCCCGAACTGGTTATTGCACCAATTCGAGGTTTTGTATTTGTTGTGTATTCCGTTTTTTAGGCTTGTGACAAAGGTAGCTTATGATCTGTATACCATTCCCACCCCATCCCCTGCCCGTCTCCCTGGGGATGGACAAATGCAGGCAAAAATCTTTGGATTCTTACCATCGCGGGAGGCGCACAGCATCTGCATTTTTCAAACAGCTACGTATTTCTCTGCACTCAATCCTTCGACTTCACTTTATGTCTCAGATCACGTAATTCTTGCTCCCTGGACGTAAGAAAGTTCATCATAAATCTGAACTCATCATCCGAAATCAGATGAGCAATCTTTAGAATGAGTCGGATAAAATGCTGTGAATCTTCTGATAAATCATCATAAGTCTTCAGGAATTGTTCTGTTTCCGTTGTACATTCCAATTTTTTTCCCATTTGAGACGACTCCTTCTTAATTACATTTTCTTTATTCTTTTCAGGGGATAACTAAACAGTGAGGTATTATTCAGTGAATTACTATTTACGAACTCATTATATATAATAAGACCATAAATGTAAAGGAGATGATCCTGTGAACTACGGAAAATTGGAACTGAATATTGACCGCATTTTAAAGGAGAGAGGCATCTCCAAAAATCAGATTTGCAAAGATCTGGATATTCCCAGATCAAATTTCAATAGATACTGCAACAACAATTTTTGCCGTCTGGATACAGGTTTACTATGTAAACTATGTTATTACTTGAATCTTGAAATCGGCGACTTGATTACGTATAGAAGACCTGAATAGCAAAGTATTCCATAAGATATCCTTGCCTTTATATATTTAATATCACAAAAAAAGGGATCGCACTTATGCAATCCCCATCTGCTTAATAAAATCCTTGATTTCTTCCGTGTCAGACCGCTGGTTAAAGAGATCTTTGATATCCTTCACGCTATAACCTGCCAGAATCAGTGGCTTTAAGAATCGGATATGGATATTGGAAAATCCATCATTGATAAGATTTCTCACCACCCTGCAGCGTTCACGATACTCTGCTGCTTCGCACTCTGTTCCATCGGAATTGATCTTAAATTCTTCCAACGCAATTTTCCGCATCATATCATGCTTTTCCCGATATTTTCTTGCATTTTCATTTAACAGCTTACGTTCCTTAGCTGTAAGAATGATATTCTCCGGTTTCACATTCATCCTGACTGCTTCATGGTAGGCAAGTGCCTCTTCGACCGTAATATGCACAATTTCTTCTCCACCTGCAACCAGTTTTTTTGCTTCCTCTTTCGCCCTGGAGCCGGAAAAGAATACCGGAGAAGTGTCTGTCCGTCTTCCCTTCCGAATCTCCTGTCTCTTTCTTGGATCATACGGATTATGCTTCCTGCAGAGAAGCTTTACAAAATCAGTCTTTTCCATCTGACACTTGGTCTGATATAAGGGAGCCGTACCCTTTACAACAATCGCACATTCCCCATCTTTTTTCATTGCAAAAATGTCCTCTGCAGATAACAGACTTTTTTGCATCACATCCTCTGACCGGCTGCTGGATCCCTTATAATCCTTGGCATTTGATTCGCTTGCTTTATGGATCGTCTGGGTGCCAAAATGCTTTGATAGATATTCACAAGAATCCATATCAGGTGCACCTAAAATATCAATAATGGAACAGTTACCGATCAGGTCTTTGTCCATATCAAACTTTGGAAATTTTCGCTTTAACTGGATTAAGTTCTGCACAATGATAACTGCACTCATGTTACGGCTTCGCATTGTAGAGAGCTTTTCTACAAAGGAATCCGGCAATGTGACATTTGCAAACTCATCCATCAGGAAGGTCAGATGCTGTGGCAGCGTTTCATGAAGGTTTGGATCAATCGCCGTCAGGTGGTACAGCTCATCAAAATAGAGCGAATACACCATAGATGGAATCCAATCATAATAACGCTTATCCTCACTGGTCACAATAAACAGAATCCGTTTTCCTGCAGGGGCTTCTTTACATGGCTTAGAATATCCAAAACTCTTTGCAATCTTTATCTCATCCTCTGACAAAAGATCAATCACACATTTCAGCTTCATGTATCTGCAGTGTGCATCCAATGATGCCACAATAGAGCTTGTTGTTTCCGCAGCGCCGTTATAATACTTCTCAACAGCAACATACCCTGGAAAGTCCGTTTCCATATGCTTTTCTTCCTTCCAAAACTTCTGTGCCTTTTTTGCAATATCAAGGATCCCACCTGCCCTGTTATCTATGGAACCATCTTTACTCGTATATACACATGTTGCATCCAACAGCTTCACAAACGTGCTCCAGTTCTGGCTCTCCTTCGGATAATAATAATGGATCAGATAAATAATACTGGTTAAGAGTACTTCCGCAGACTGCTCAAAAAACTGGTCATTTCCACCGCTGTCTTCTGCAGGTGTCGTTGCTTTCATCAGGATCCCTGCAATGCTCATGATATCTGACTCATTCCGGATATACTCAAACGGATTAAAATGGATGCTCATTGGCATTCCATCCTCTGATTCCACATTCATAACCATCACTTCATACCCATTATCCTCAAAGTACTGCCCAGTCTGCTTATAGAGTTCCCCCTTCGGATCTGTCACAAGAAAGTTTCCGCAAAGCTGGGACAACATCGGGCGGGCAAGCCGGAATGATTTACCGGAACCCGGCGGCCCGACTACCAGCATATTTAAGTTGGACGTCTTTTCATTATGGATGGAAAGATACACATCCTCTGCTATCCAGTAATTTGCCGTATTCACCTTAAGCGGATGATCCAAGACCGCATCCCCCGTTACCACTTCCACCATATTTTTCTCATCATGATTTGCAAAAAGCTTCGTAAACTCCTTTGCATCTCCCCACTTCGCATTACCAAATTCCTCACCAGCAAACGGATGCTCAATCTGGGTGAAAATGATGATAAACGCCATCGAAAATCCAACGACAAAAGATAACACAAACGTGGGTGTTGCTGCTGTCACTCCTACAATAAAATGGTGCTGTTCAATAATGAATGATTGAAAGTTGTTCACAAATTCACTCAAATCATTCCCATCTATCCACACTGCTCCAAATAAAAAACCAAGATATACACATATAACCACACCCATTGTGTATATCATCAGTGTTTCCTTCACGCTTCTTGTATGCTTTTTGACAGATCGCTCCCTCATAAACAGATCAATCATAAAGAAACTCCCTATCTTGCTTTGTTCTTTGTCGCTGCCAAATCTTTGCTTTCACCTTTTGCTTTTCCTTCCAGTGCCTTTAAAATCTCATCACCAGTAAGTATTTTTTCTTTTCCGTCAGAACCAATATAAGAGTATTTCTCGTCGGAACGTATGGACACCTTGGCATTTTCAGAATCCATTCCCACAAGTGAAATTCCCTCGACTAACCCATCATCAATCTCCAGTGATAAAATCCTTTTTTCACTTGGCATAACTGATTCTGCCGGAACGGTAACTGTAGAATAAAAGCTTCTGGCATAGACAGATGCCTGCTCTGTGTCCTTCTTTGCCTGGTCAATTACAATTTGAGCTTCACCAGATATCCCCTGCCCGTCTTCCCGGGCTTTGGTAAAATTTGTATCTAACCCAAGAATATAGTCGTGCAAGTTATCTTCACTTCTCATGACGGTCATCGGCTCATCCCTCATCATACCTGCATCCCGCAAAATTCCAGTTAGCTTTTCATTCCATAAAGCCATCGTAACGCCTCTGTCAGATATCGGCTCAAGCTTCGCACCTGTCACCGGATCCGAGACTTCATAAACTGAATAGACCAGCCCCTTTTCATCGGTTTCAAAGCTTCTTTTTACTGTAAGAAGCGTATCATCACCTGTTTTCTGGCTGTAGTACAGTTCATTTGACTCTGGAACCAGCCCTTTATCGCGGATGGGATACATACAGTCCTCCGGCATAAATTCTCTTACAACACCGCATGTCTGTGCCTGCAGCATGGCAAGATCCGGATTATCTAAAAACTCTGTGTCCTTCGCCTGCTTCAGATAGTCCGCAAAATCGAGGACATTATTTTTTTCCATCTTTCCCTTGGACTCTGCCAAAAGCTCGCTGTTCTGGTTTCGCCCCTGTTCAAGAGCCTCCAGCTCTTTCATGATCTCTTCTTTCTTTTCCGGTGTTTCCGCATCTTCAAGTCTGTCTTTCGCTTCGGATATCTTCTCCTCATAAGACTTATCAGTTGCCTCCTCACTCTCCACACGCTTTCTCATGTAAGCTTTGATCTGCTCATCATGAATACCAAAATCCTGTGCAAGCACTGCAACCGGAATGTAATCGTCATTAGGGTTAAGATCTGGCATAATACAATATCTTAATCCATTCTTCTGACAGTAATATTCAAAGGGTGATATCCTCCCTTTTCCTTTTATGTCCGGATCATTTGTAATATCAATGATTGGTTCAAACATTTCATTGGGAAACTCAAGAATCGGTGCCATTCCCTCACTTGCTTCCTGAATTTTCTGCCATGAGGAACTTCCCGGTTTGTTAAGCCATTTCTCATGATTCCATTTATGTAAAGACTTAATGCCACTTACCATGGCTGCGATCATCGCCTTTGTTCCCTTCAACAGATAGTAGATCCCTTTATATTCGAGATCGACCACCTGTGCAATTTCATCTGCCATATCCTGCTTCTCCTTATGGTCTTAGTACTAAAATGAGATTTTTTGTTCTCAGGGTCTGATATACAACCCCATGTTTTTCATTGAATGCTTCCACGACCTCTCCGTTCCCTACGTACACCGCCACATGGTATATTCCCAGAAATCGTCCGTTATCATGACCACCATAAAAAATTAGATCCCCAGGTTCCATGTCCTTGATATCCAGTCTGGTAGAATTTACAACCTCGCCTTTACTGTAGAGCTTGCTTGCCTCCGCCGCTGCTGTCGGAGGATAACCACCCCCATAGCTGATATCAACCCCTGCAGCCATCCAACAATAATAGACCAGTGAAGAACAATCATATGCACTGCCACTTGTTCTGTCTGTCTGCGAATAGGGATATCCAACCTTTGAAAGTGCGTACCTTATCACATCTTTCTGCCTGCCCGTTGCACCGGAATCTTCAACGATTTCATCTATCTCTTCTTCATCAAGTGATTCTTCTGCAATGATGGATCCACGTCCTGAATATTTTGATATGAATCCAGTAACGGTTGTAGTCACTGTATTGATAGAGGTAAACATTCCTGCAATCAGTGATACCAATATCATGAAAACACTTAAGTATAGCAGCACCACCATCATATGCGGTGCGATCACACCTGCAATCTTTACAAAAAGACTTTTCAGATACGTTGCCGGATTAAGAATTTCTGTAATCGCACGGACTGCTCCGGAATTTCCATCTCGAAAAGCATCCCCTGTTACCTTTTCCGTTCCAAGTTCGTTCCCAACCATGCCCTTTGCCCGGAGCATCTTGGCAACGGCTGTTTTCCTTGCTGCTTGTCTCTTTTCCTTGGTAATCTGCTTCTTTGTGGTATTCATCCGGGAGCCCTTCTCAGCTTCCGTCCGTTTAAAAGCTGCTGTGCTCTGGATCACTCCATCTTCTCTACCCTTTGTACCGGTTCCACTATTCCCTGCAGCATCTTTTATTTCTTTTGATTTCAGGAATCGCCTTAATTCCTTAATTTTTGCCGTATGCTTACTGGCAGACAGAGAAGCTGCACTACTTAATGCAAAATCAACTTTTGCTGATGCCACATCCCCATCTTCATTGGAAAATCGGGAAGCCTCCTCTGCTGCAAAAGAAAGGGCATAGTCTTTAAATTTGACAGCATCTGTAAACTCTGCCCCTTCCTTCTTAAACGCCATATCCGCCTCCATCTGTATTCACGATCTCATAAATCTCGGATCCCTTACTCATACGCATATCAAACGGGACTGTTATACTTCCCATCTTCAACAGTCCGGTTCCACTCTCGGCATTGTCCACAAAATTGAACATTGCCGGAGATATATTAGGCAGGAACTCCATGAGCTTTCTCTTATCTACGGATGACTGGGATAACAGTGCAAAATACTCTGTATTGGAAAGAATTGCAGATAATTTTCCTGCATTCTCATCATTTAAGAGGTCTGACATGTTCTGGGTGATTCCAGTTATAATTCCCTTCATTTTCCGGATCTCTTTCCAGAGCTTCAAGACAAAATTAGCTACTTGATCGACTGACAGAAGTTCATGGAACTCATCAATATAAAGATGTGTCCATCTGTCCAGTTTTGCATTTTTCCTAATCTTCCCCCGTAAGGTTTCCATCATAATAAGCATACTTGTAACTCGGAGATTATCCTTAAGCCCTGCAATATCAAATGCAACCAGGCGATTACTCAGATCTACGTTTGTCCTATGATTAAAAAGGTTCAAAGATCCATTTACAAAGATTTCCATTGCTGCAGCAAGGTGATCTGACAGGTCTGTCCCTTCATCCAGCAATCCCTGATATACATCCTGCAAAGTCGGTGAATATGCACGCACCTGTTCTTCCGTTGAAAGGTTCTCTGACAATGAAAGCTCTGGAACTTCCATTTTCATAAACTCCGGCACCTCGTATTCCACTGATTTTTCATTTTCCCCATTCAGCCTTTTTCGCATGCTATAATTTGCTGAATAGACCTTATCAATCACCCGATCCACAATGCCTTGTTCTTCTGCTTCCATATCTCTTTTTAAAAGCGAAGAAATCAAGGTCAGAATAAAATCTGCCTTTTCCGAAATGATTTCCCGAAGTCCCGCATAATCAACTCCCTCGAAGTCCACATCCATCGGATTTAAATAGAACTCCTTCTTTGAATCAAAGCAGATCACTGTTCCATGCATTTTCACCACCACCGGACCATATTCCGACTGCGGATCCACAATCAGGATCTGATCTGCCGGATTATTCAGATACAGGGAGATCATCTCACTTTTGGAAAATACACTTTTACCAGAACCTGACTGTCCCAGAATCATTCCATTATGATTTTTCAGAAGCTTCTTATCAGCAAAAATAGCATTCTGCGACAACTGATTGATTCCATAATAAATACCATTTTCGTCATTCAGTTCCTGTGTCTTGAATGGCATAAACATGGCAAGACAACTGGAAGAAAGGTTCACGACACGCTTGAACTCCTGTATTCCGTATATCAATACTGAATTAAGAGCCTCTTTTTGCATCGAAAAACAGCTCTTCAATGTCAGACTCTTTAGCGAAGCGGTATTCTTTAATTTTTCCTCTATCTGCGACAGTTCCTCTTTTGTATCTGCCAGAAATAAGACAAGAATCGTTGTGTTGAAATAGTGGTCATCCAGGCTATCCAATTCTTTCATGAACCGATCCAGTTTTTCCTTCTCGTTCAAAAGTTTTTGTGATGCATCTGCCAGATAATCGTTGTTGTTCCGATTACGCTGCTTTTCTCCCTCAATCTTCATTCCCACCGCCATGTATTTTCTTGCAATCTCCTGTTTATAACCGGAAATATCCAGAAGTTCATTATTTACAGTGACATAGCTGGTACAATTGATCTTGGACATAGATGTCAAAATATCTGACTCTAATGTTTTCGGGTAATTATCTATGTACATCACTTTCCCGTAAATTCCATTCATCACAAAGGATTCATTATCAAATTCAATAGCGGCACAAGACAGAATGTTGATAAAGTCCAGTCCTCTGGTTATTGCTTTGTGAAACGAAAACTTATATTCACTGCCAAGGCCTGTGTGCGTAAAGTTATAGATAAGCTGCATTCTCTCGTCTATTGAAAGTGCTTTCATGGATGATCCCTGCATCCCATTAAGCCCCAGCCCTATAAATGCAGATCTGATTGCCCCTTCAATTGACATAAATGTTGCTCTGGCGTCTTTCGCTCCATCTGCAGTAATAGTAAGGGTCAGATAAATGGTCTGATAGAGCCCCTGTTTTGCATCAGACAGCTTCTCCCTGATTATCTGATTATAAGAATCACGCAAAGCATCATCTGGATCCCCACGTTTCTTATACAAAATTTTTTCGTGAAAGTTCTTCTCATCCACATGCTCATTCGCAATGCTATAAGAAAATCTGCAGGGAACACCTTTCAGGACCTTGGAAAAACTTACAATGATCGTTTTCTGTTCCTCATCTGTTATGCCTGCAAAATTGATGTCACTAAGCTTATAGGTCTTTGAATACCGGTGCTCTGGCAGAATAAAAATCCCGCTCTCCTCAATGGCTTCCACAGAGAAAATATCCTGGACACTATTTACTTCTGACTTTACCGGGGGATCGTACACTTTTGTCTGCTCGTATTTTGTCCTAATCGCTGCCATATTCTCTCCTGAAAACCTCATCCATTGTTGCCACATCTACATTTCTCAAATTTCTGTTGGATTATCCTCGATCTTCATACGAAGCCGACGCATATAGACCGTAAGGGTACTACTGTCGATATAATTCCCGTCGCAATCCCATCCGTCCGCATTTTTACCGCCTCGTCAATACTAACGCCCTTGACTTCTGCAAGCTCCGCGATGGGAGCATCAAATAGCCAGCGCCGCTCCTCCGCAGCAATCTGCTCCGGGGTCAGCAATACATCGTCGTTCTTACTCAGATAAAATTCCTCCTTTCCGCTTGCCGGAGCAGGCTGGGCGGGGTCGTCCATCAGCTCTTTTTTTTGCAGGACGGCCTCCGTTTCCGCCATAAAGCGGTAAGCGTCCGCTTCAGTAAACTCCTCCGGCGTTTTTCCATTCCATAAGCGCGTTCCATCCGCCCCGTATCTTCTCGGCATAAGCACCTCCTCCTGTTAATGAGCGCCAAAGATACGCTGGGCAATGCTCCCGGTCTTAAAGAGCATGAAGCAAAGCAGAACCGTGTAGCCCACAGTTCCCCAAATCGCCCCAATGGGATCGCCGCTTGTTGCGATGCCTTGAATGAGCACCGCGTAAATTGCAACACATACAAGGATCAGCAGCCCTTGAAAGCCCACGGCAAACAGGGACTTGATGTAGTTCTGTCCGGTGCCGCCAAGCTCCCGGTTGGAAAGCGTAGCAACGGGGATGGGGGCCAGACTGGTCAGCAGTAGGGTAAGAACCCGGCGCCTTACCATATCACTATGGCAGGTTTCCGAGAACTCCCCTCCGAACCGGACTTACAC